>SCSV01000342.1 GCA_004297555.1 Salinibacterium sp. | reverse complement strand
CCACGAGGAAGGGACCGGGGAATTCTCACGAGGAATCCACCCCGACCGCGCCGCCGTAGTGGTTCTGCCTACGCGTGCGCCTCCTGTCCAGGCTTTGCTCGCTTGTGAATCGATGGCTTGAGCCGTGGCCGGTACGACTCGCCGTCGATGACCAGATCGTAGGCGTTGTTCGCGAACCGATCGATGGTGCTCTGGGCGCGGACGGGATCGGCGAAGGTCGCGAGCCACTCATCGGGCGTCCTGTTCGAGGTCACGATCATCGATCCAGCGCGGTGCCTCTCGGTGAGCAGCTCGGAGATGTCGCGGCTCTCGGTGGCGTCCATAGCGTCGAGCGCAAAGTCATCGACGATGAGCAGATCGACGGCGACGAGCTTTCGCATCTCGGTTTCGTGCGAGTTGTCGAGGCGGGAATGCTTGAGCGTCTTCAGCATGCGATCGGCCGACAGCAGCAGCACGGACTTTCGTTGTCGTGATGCGGCCTGGCCGATCGAGTGCGCGAGGAAAGTCTTGCCGGTGCCGACGGGTCCGACGATGACGACGTGCGCGTGCTCGTCGATGAATCGCATCGACATCAGCTCGTTCAATAGCGTCTTGTCGAAGGTCACCTTGGCGGTCTCATCCCATCGCTCGATCCGCATCTCGGGATCGAGCTGGGCTGAACGCGCGCGCTCCTGAGCGGACTTGCTGTCGCGCCGAGCGATCTCGTCGTGGAGCAAGAGCAGGAGCAGATCTTGGTGGATCATCTTCTGCTGCTTCGCGAGCGCGAGCCGCTCTGGGAGGGTGTCGAGGATTTTGCCGAGCTTGAGCCGCTTGAGGGCGGTGACAAGCTCGGACGGGACGTCGTGACTCATGGTGTCTCCTTGTTCTTGATGGCCCATGTCTCCTTGGGCCGAAGGAATCGCGCGGTGGCGTCGATGACTTTCGCGGTGGGCACGTCGGACGGCGCCGCCACCGGCTGGTGCAGCATTCGGCGCAACCGATCGACGTCGTACATCTCGACGTCGACGGCGCGTTCGCAGGTTTCCTCGACGCGGGCATTGCCGAAGCGGCGCACGAGGTTCAGGAGCGCGGAGAGCCGCCTCATGCGCAGCCACGGGCCCTTCTCGACGGCGAGGCCCACCGCGAACGCACCGATCGCTTCACCGTGAGCGCGCGCCTGCTCGATGAGACGCAGGTGATCGCGCAGCACGTGAGCGCGCTTGTGCTCGGGGATGTCGTCCTCGTCGAACGAGTGGCCGCCGCGCTCGGCGCGTTTGAGCACCTTCACGAGGACGTTTCTGTCCCAGAAGCGCACGATGCTCTTGTCGCCACGAACGACCAGCGTCTTGCCCACGCAGGCGATGGGAAGCATGTACATCGCGCGGTCGAACGCCACGTGCTGTGTCTTGTCGACGGTGAGCTCGGCCCAGGTCGGCGTGTCGTAGGGCGTCGCCGGCGCCGCCAACAAGCGCGGCTGCTCGACGGCGATGAAGTGCTCCTTCGGCCGCCGCTGCGTCGTTGAGTGGACTG
>SCSV01000031.1 GCA_004297555.1 Salinibacterium sp. | reverse complement strand
TGACCACGCTGAGGCCGAGCGCGAACCGCGCGAACCGAAGCACGCGGATGGTCCGGTCACCAAGCCCTTCGAACCGGTGCACCGCGGCGACGGTGCCGACCTTCTGGCACGACCCGCAGTTGCGGGTCGGCCTTGCCGCGGTGCACCGGTTCGAAGGGCTTGGTGACCGGACCATCCGCGTGCTTCGGTTCGCGCGGTTCGCGCTCGGCCTCAGCGTGGTCAGGCATCGGCGGGGGCATCCTCGTCGGAATCGACGATGCGCGGCACGGCGCGCAGGTTCGGTCGACCTAACGGCGCTTCGGGGTGATCGGATGCCTCAGCGCGCGTCGATGCGACCGGAGGCGCCGCCTGAGCGAGCTGAGCGGCGAGACTCGGCTCGGGTCGCGCTGCCGCCGCGCCCGACTGCGGCACGATCGCGATCGGCTCAGTGACCGCTGCGGTGTTGCCGCCGAGCATGGTCACGACTCTGTTGGCCACCGCATCCGGGTCGCTGAAGAGTTCGAAGGCGTGCACTCTGAAGTAGTGCCAGCCGAAGCGGCGCAGCATCTCGGGGCGCAAGCGCAACGACTCGCGCAGGCTCGAACGCAGCAGCAGCGTGTCGGTCTCGATTGTCACGCACATGCCACCTCGCGAGGCGACCAGGCCGAGCTTTCCGCGATGGCCCAGGGCCACTTTCAGCCCGCGAATCTGCAGTCGACGCGCGAGGTCGACGAGCATCGGCTCGCTGTCGTCGGGCACTGGAACCTCGGTCTGGCGCGCGCCGACCTCATCCAGAATCTCAGCGAGCGCGACGGCGCCATGCTGCATCCGGCCGTCATCCAGATCGGATGATTCGAAGGAGGAGACGATCACCATCGACCGGCGGGCGCGCGTCATCGCGACTGCGAGGAGGCGCTCGCCGCCCGGCTCACCGAGCGCGCCGAAGTCGGAGAGCACCCGGCCGTGCGGGGTGCGACCGTAGCCGATCGAGAAGATAACCCGGTCACGGCTCTCGGCGACGGCCTGCTCGATCGTCGCGACCGTGAACGTCTCGGCGCGGTCCCCGACGACGAAGTCGGCGAGTTCGGGCCGAGTGCCCAGTTGCGCGAGCACCGCTTGCATCACCCGCACGGCATGCTTCTCGCTCGCGGTGATCACCATGAGTGACTCGTTCGGCCGACGAGTGGCGTGGTCGAGCACGAGTTCGACGACGCGGCCGACTTCCGCGTCGGGGCTCTCGACGGCGCCGGTGAGTGCATCGGGCATCCCGTGGCCGTCGGCGACGTATTCCAGGGTGAGGCTGCCGTGGCCGAGGAAGCTTCCGGCCCAGGGCAGTGACTGGATCCGGCCGCCGTAGAAGCGGCGGTTAACGAGTTCGGCGAGGTCTTCGCCGCCCGGACGGTAGCTCCGGGTCAGCGTGAAGCTCGGCAGAAGAGCGCCGAGGCTCGCGAGCGCGGAATGCGCATGTAGCTCGTCGCGGGCGTCATCGGTCTTCCCGGGCGGGATGGTCTCGTCGAAAACTTCTCCGACGGTCGAGTCTTCGACCGCGATCGTGAAGGGCGCGGGAGTCTGCGTCACCGGGTCGCCGAATGCCACCACCTGGCGCGCCCGACGAATCGCTCCGACGTTCTCGGCGAGTGTCGTCGCGCCGGCATCCACGAGGATGACCGTGTCGAAGGGGATCGTGTCGATGATCGATGGAATCTCGTACGGCGACGCAAGCCACACCGGCGCGATCGTGCGGGCCAGGTGCGGGGCGTTCGTCTGCAGGTCGAAGGGGCTCACGCTCTCGCGCAAGAGCAAACGCTTGAGCAGATTTGCTTCGTCGGGCCAGTCGACGAGGCCGATCGTCCAGCTCTCGGCGAGCTGCCAGGCGACGAGTTGCGCGCTGCCCGCGGCGTGCGCTTCATCGACGAGGCGGAAGTCGGCTTCGAGCCGATCGAGGACCGCGGTGTTGGCGTTGAGCAAAGCGCGGTCCGCGTCGAGTAGGCATTCGAGCGCCGACTTCCACCAGCACAATTCGAGCTCGCTCGCGACCTGCTGCTCGGCCACGTGACCCCGGGCGAGGTCCTCGATGAGCGGTTCCAGGTCGAGATCGCGCAGCGACTGCATGAGCGAGGTGCGCTCCTGCAGGTTGTGCAGCACGTCGGAGTCGCGGGCAAGCGCAGCGGCCTTGCTGAGCAGGTCGGTGATCGGCAGTTCGCCCAGCCTGGCCTCGGCGCTCAGGCCGAGCGGAACATCCAGAGCTTCAAGATCACGCGCGACCGCTTGGTACGCGAGCTGCACTTCGGCGATGCCCACCGGCACCTCGGGTGAGGCACCCTCCGCGACGAAACGGTGCCAGAGCACGCGCTGCTGCTGGATGCGCACAAGCGAGCCATTCAGATCGCCGACGCGAACGCCGGGTCGCACGTACTCCATCGCGAGTTTCTTGAGCCGGCGGCGGTTGCCGTTCGACATGTCCGGGTACTCCTTGCGCGGCGCGGTCGCGGCGATGAGTTCGGCAATCGAGCGGTCGAAGACCATGGGCAGAAACTTGTCGAGCGTCTCGCGCAAATCGACGAGCAGCTGGAGGTAGACGCCCAACTCGTTGACGGTCTGGAACGGTCGCATGCGCGTGCCGGCGACGAGCAGGTTGGCGGTCTCGAACAGTCTCGGCAGTTCCTCGGCGTGCAGGCGCTTCGCGACCTCGTGCGCCTCGAGCGCGTCATCGCCGTTTGCGAACTGGGCGCCGTACCAGGGCGAATCGCCCGGCCCGTGCTTGAACTCGCCGAGCCGCGCCGCCTCGACCATGACCTGCGCGGCACCGCTGCGGTCGGCTGCGAGGCGCTCCACCACGGGGCGGGCGAGCCGCGCCGTCGTCGCCGGCGGGTTCGGCAGCAGAGCGAGGCGGCTCAACTCGGTGACGCAATCGAGCACGGATGCGCCGAGCGTGGCATCCGGTCGCGACAGCGCCCCGCGGTAGTCGAGCAGCACCTTGCGCAAACGCACGAGAGCGTCGTCGACATCGCGCACCGAGGGCTGCTTGGCCTTCTCGCTGCGGGAGATCGCCCGAATCACATCGCGGCGAAGACTGCGCGGCGAGACGGCAAGGCCGGGCAGGCCGATGTCGCTCAACCGCCGGGAGATGGACTGCAGGGATGCCCGCCGCGGGCTCACCACGAGCACGCGCTTGTTCTGCGAGACCAGGCTTCCCACCGCATTGATGATCGTCTGGGTGCCGCCGGTGCCGGGGAGCGTCTTGACGACGATCGAGTTGCCCGCGGCGATCTGGGCGACGACGGCCTCCTGCTCGCTGTCGGCATCCAGCAACAGGATGTCGGTTTGCGGCGCGCGCTCGTCGGGGGGCCCGAGGTCGGCGGGGGCGGCACTGCGCTGAACGACCGCGCGCGCTGTCGGGTTGCCGGCGAGCGCCTC
The DNA here is from genome assembly GCA_004297555.1 of Salinibacterium sp. Lineage (GTDB taxonomy): Bacteria > Actinomycetota > Actinomycetes > Actinomycetales > Microbacteriaceae > Rhodoglobus. The sequence continues at coordinate 1,804 of SCSV01000031.1, read as the reverse complement.
GAGCACGGGATGCTCGAGGTTGCGGGCATCCTTCACCAGCTCGGTCGCGACCTGCGCGAACGACGAGACGACCAAGCGCGGCGTGACTACGAACCGGTCGAGGTGCTCGGTGAGTCCACGCAGACGGTCGATGACCGCATTGGGTTTGAACGAGCCGTCTTGGTCGGCGAGCGCCACGAAAGCGTGGGCGTCGAGAGTCAGGTTGTACTGCGCCTCGAGGGCGCGCGCGAAGGCCGGGTTGAGGAACGCGGGCCCGCGCAGTTTGACCTCGAAGTCGCGGCCGTGCCGGCGAATCGCGAGCGGGCGAAGCAGCACCGGCGCGCGGTACTCGTCGCCGGCGTAGCGCCACTCGGCCATGCCGATCGCAAGGTGGATGCTGTCGATTCCGCGAGCAGTGGAAAGCTCGAGCCCCTTCGCCGCGATCGCCCCCGCGGCGATGCTCGCCCCGCGCAGCGCGATGTCGTCGCGAATGAGGTTGGAGAGCAGTGTGGTCTTGCCGGTGATGAACTGCGCGAGGCCGCCCGGGTGGGTCGTGGAGAGCTCGATGCTAGTGCGGGGCGAGTCCACGAAGTGCAAGAGCGGCGAGCGGCCGCCGACATCGGCAAGTTCGGCTCGCCAGCGGTCCCAGATGGGCTCCGCCACGTTGCTGCCCATCAGGTCGCCGAGCATGACGGTGTCGTTGCCATCGGCATTGGCACGGGCATCCGTCTGCCCGATTTCGGGCTCAATAAGCTCCGGTTCGACCGCAAAGTGGTCGGAATGTTTATTGGCACGCCACACAACGCAACCTTAAAGGCCCGAGCCTTGGTTTCACTGGAGAAGGCCCCGAGTTTCGCAGACTGACCGCCGCCGTAGACTACCCGGCATGGAGCCGAGCGCGCAGCGCCAGCAGGTCAATAGGTTCGCTACGTCGGCGTGGATTCTGATCCTCGTCATCATTTGTGCGGTGCAGATTTTTCGGCCCGCCTATCTGGATGCCCTGATCTTCGCAATCGCGATCGTTGCGCTGGTGGCCGATGCGGTGGGCGTGATTCCGGGGTCGGTTCGTGCGCGGCGGCTCCCGCCAGGGGCGGTGGTTCTCGTCGGACTGATCGCCATCGCGGCGACGCTCATTTTCGTGCCGCGTCACAGCGTGGTCTCCGGCGCAATCGTGGCCCTCATCGGCACCGCCGCGATCGCATTCGCCTGGCCTGACCGCCCGGCCTCGGCCCGTGATGAATGGACCCGGCCAGTGAAACGGTCGGGGGTGTTGTGGGCTGCGGTCGCCGTGGCCACCTGCCTCTGGGAACTCGCGATGTATCTGTTGGGAAGTTTCGCGCCCTCGGGCCGCGATAACTATCCGGCGCTGTCTGACCTGCTCGATCCGCTCGCTGACGGCGCTCTCGGCAAGGCTGCCTTCGTGGTCATCTGGCTCCTCGTGGGGCTGTTCCTGACCCGTCGGGTGGTGAGCCGGTGAGACTCAGCTCGCTCGTGTTCCTGCTGTGTGCGGCGGCGGTCGTGGCTCTCATCGTGATCGGTCCGCTCAGCGCTGGTCGCATCGCCCCCGCAGGTGACCTGCTCGATCGGGTGATGGCCAACCGTGCCGCCCGAATCGCGATCCTGGTGTTCTGGGCCTGGTTGGGCTGGCACGTGCTGGTCGCGCGCACGGTGGACCCGCAACTGTAGGGTTAAGGCGCGGGGCGAATGCCCCTGGTGTGCCGGGAAGACTGGTCGGCGAATGATTTTTCGACGCCAGGAGACGCGATGATTTTGGGCACACCACGCTTGGTCGGCGGATGACCGACATCGAGCCATTCGCCCTCAC
>SCSV01000341.1 GCA_004297555.1 Salinibacterium sp. | reverse complement strand
GATGGTCTCCTCGTGTTTGGCGAATGAGAGTCTGCCGCTACTGATCGGGCGGGGCTCAACTTCGAGACGCACCTCATCGCGGCGACGGCGCACGCGGCAATTCACGTGCAGATCTACGGGGCGCAACATGCCGTGAGTGCGACCCTCGTGCAGCGCCTCGACGCGGGCGGGATCGTGCGGGTGGTAGAGCAACATGATCTGCGCGCCGACCAGGGCCACGGGGGCTTCGTAGAGCCGTCCGTCGAGGGCGACCGTGCGGTCCTTGGCGACGCGGCGGCGGGCACGCTTGCGGAAGTGGTCCTCCAGATCACGCGGAGCCGAGCGCAGGCACTCGCTCTTGGAGGCGAACCGGCGCAGCGGTTCCTCGCCGGTGCTGCGATGGAGCCGACGGTGGTAAACCTCGCGGACCCAGACATCGAGGCTTTCGTTGAGCTCGGCGAGAGTCTGGCCGCGAAATCCCGTGAGAAATTCCGTGCGCACGGTACGGAACCAGCGCTCGACCTTGCCGCGCCCTTGGGGACGATACGGTGGGGAATGCACCAAGGCGATGCCGAGACTGGCGGCGATCTCTTTGAGGTGCAGGCTGCGAAACGCCGCACCGTTGTCGACGTAGAGCTTGCGCGGCAGCCCGCGAGTCAACAGCGCCTGGCGCAGGGCATCGAGGTAGGCCCCGAGTTGCTCGCTCGGGTAGAACTGGGCGTGCAGGATCAAGCGGCTCATGTCGTCGATGAAGGCGAACAGGTAGACCTTACGGTGCTTGCCCTCCACGAGCACGAGCGGGCCGTGCATCGCATCCGACTGCCAGATGTCGTTGGGCAACTCGGCCTCGAAGCGCCGTCGATCCTCGGGTGTCGGCGCCGGTAGATGTACCAGGTTGCGTCGATTAAGGAATCGCCAGACGGTGGCCGCACTCAGCGGCACCTCGGGATCCACCAGACGGCGCTGGCGTGCCTCGCCGATGAGCCGACGCACCGTAACCCGAGGCAACTCGGCGCGCAGGCGCACCAGCGTTTGGGCTGTGTCCTCATCGAGTACGCGGCTGGTGCCCTGGTCCGAGCGATCCTGTGGCATCAGCGACTCCAGGCGCCGAGCGCCGGCGAGGTACGCCTTGATCCACGAGAGGATCGTCGTGCGCGCCAGGCGCGTGCGGCTGGAGAACGGAATCTGCCACTCGCGGGCGCACTTGTCCCGCAAAAGCCGTTCGCGCTCGCCGCGATCCAGCCGCAGCGGGGTGACGAAATCTCCGATTACCCCCCAGCGGAACAGCGCGACCTGTCGTTTTTGTTCCTCGTCCATGGGAAACCCTCCTTGCGGGTTGTTTCCCATCGTTGTATTCATCCCGAGCTTGAATTTCGCCGGAACGCTTCGGTAGGGTGGCAGGGCGCTCGTGCTCGCCCCAAGTTAAACCGACCGGCTCACGGCACAGATGTCGCGGTCTCTCAGAACCCCGAAAGCCTCGACGAGCCGGTCTCGCCATTGCAGACCCAGGTGTGCCGTCACCTGCCGGCGCAGCCCCCGCATCCAGTGACGGGCCCGCGCCGTACTCACCCCCGGCGGCCAGCGTCCGTGGCGCAGTCGCTGCAGCAGTGCCGTCTGGATCGCCGCGATCGAGGCCTGCAGGCGCCGCCAGTACTCCGCGGGTCGCATCCGGATCACTAGGCGGCAGTCAGCGCAGCGATACCGGCGCAGCGACAACGGCGTGTCGCAGTCATCGAACCACGCCTCGACGAATCCGTGGCCCCAGAGCCGCGGTCCACCGCAGCCTAGGCAGACCCCGGGCCGCGGCCAGGGAAAACCCCGGCCTTGTCGCACGAGGGACTTGACGTCGATGCGTACGCGATGTACCAAGTACCCGCTTGTGGTGCGGGGATGATCTCCCCATCGGGAGTGGGGGCGCGCCAACGCCCCCCTCCCACCTTTGCCACCTCCCAGAAATGAAAAAAGCCTCCCTCTCGGAGGCCCCAGATAATCCGAACTCCCTCGCAGATCGTCAACCCATTATGAAAAATCCGCCCCGCCTCCCGGCATCGGCGCGTGAACTCCTACACTTGCATTTCTGCCCTTTGCGTTTAGAGTCCAGTTCATGAGCAATGTTCCAATACGGGCAGGCAAGCGCGCCCGCGGCTAAACGCTACGTTAGGCGAAAA
>SCSV01000030.1 GCA_004297555.1 Salinibacterium sp. | reverse complement strand
GCTCCGGCCGCCGCGAAAGAACCCGCGCTGAGCCTGGTCGAGAAGCAGCGCCTTGGCAGTTCTGCCGACCCAGAGATCACCGGCAAGGCGTGGCTGTCGCGGCAGATCGATTTGGCGATCAAGAGCAAGGCGGCGCTCACGGTGACCGTGCGGATGCCGGATGGCACGGCGGTCGACTACCAGCTCGAGCCGGCGAGTGTCGGCGGCGGGCGGTTGCGCGCTCGTGACCGCCGCGCCGACATCGAGCGCACGCTGCCCCTGTCGAGCATTACCGCGGTCTCGGCCGCCCTCTGATCGGCCTCCACCCTGCCGCACTAGGCTAACGGGGTGAATTCGCCCGGCCCCCTTATTGTGCAGAGCGACCACACGGTGCTTCTCGAGGTCGCGCACCCCCAGGCCGAGGATGCCCGCCACGACCTCGCCGTCTTCGCCGAGCTCGAGCGCGCCCCCGAGCACATCCACACCTACCGCATCACGCGGCTCGGTCTGTGGAACGCGCGCGCGGCCGGGCACGATGCGAGCGACATGCTCGCCACGCTCGAGCGTTACGCCAAGTTCGCGATTCCCCAAGCGGTCATCACCAACATCACCGAGACCGTGGGCCGCTACGGTCGCCTCGTCATCGAGCGAGCGGATGACGGCGCCCTCACCCTCACAGCCACCGATGCCGCGGTGCTCGCCGAAATCACCCGGGCGCGAAAGGTCGCGGAGCTCCTCTTCGAGAAACGCGGCCCGCACACGTATGTCGTGCAGGCATGGGCTCGCGGGCAGCTCAAGCAGGAACTGCTCAAGCTCGGCTGGCCAGCGGAGGATCTCGCTGGGTACACCCCGGGCACACCGCATGAGATCGAGCTGAACACGGCGAACTGGCGGCTGCGGCCCTACCAGTCCCAGGCGATCGACAACTTCTTCGCCCACGGCTCGGGTGTCGTGGTGCTGCCATGCGGTGCTGGCAAGACCCTGGTCGGTTTGGGCGCGATGGCGCGCGGCAAGACGACGACGCTCATCCTCGTCACCAATATCGTCTCGGCGCGCCAGTGGAAAGCCGAGCTGCTCAAGCGCACGACCCTCACCGAGGACGAGATCGGCGAGTACTCCGGTCAGGCCAAAGAGGTGCGACCGGTCACGATCGCGACGTACCAAATTCTCACCGCGAAGCGGAAGGGCGAGTACGCCCACCTTGCCGTGCTGGATGCCCTCGACTGGGGTCTCGTCATCTACGACGAAGTGCACCTACTGCCCGCCCCCGTGTTCAAGCTCACGGCCGATCTGCAAGCGCGCCGGCGCCTCGGACTCACCGCGACGCTCGTTCGAGAGGATGGTCGCGAAGGCGACGTCTTCAGCCTGATCGGGCCGAAGCGCTTCGATGCGCCCTGGAAGGAGATCGAAGCCCAGGGTTTCATCTCCCCCGCGTCCTGCTTCGAGGTGCGCATCGACCTGCCCGAGTCGGAGCGGCTGGAGTATGCGGCCTCGGCCGACGACGAGCGCTACCGCCTCGCCGCGACAGCCCCGGCGAAACTCGACGTGGTGCGGTCGCTCGTCGCGAGACACGACGGCGAGCGCATTCTCGTGATCGGCCAGTACCTCGACCAGATCGACGAACTTGCCGATGCTTTGGATGCGCCCAAACTCACTGGCGCAACCCCCGTGGGCGAGCGAGAGCGCCTCTACCAGGAGTTCCGCGAGGGAATCACGAAAGTGCTCGTGGTCTCGAAGG
>SCSV01000340.1 GCA_004297555.1 Salinibacterium sp. | reverse complement strand
CCCGGCTCGGCCTGCTCGGGGAAGGCCTCTACCTCGCGGCCCGACAGCTCGTGCTCGGCGAGCACATCGGCGGCGCGATCGACGAGGCCGGCACCCTCGGCCGTGACCGCGAGGGACCAACCGTCGCGGAGCAACTGCGCGACGTAGCCCAGTGCGCCTTCGGGCTCGCCCGCGAAACTGGGGATCGGGGATGCCTCGACCCGCAGGTACTCGCCGTCTCCATCAAGATCCGTATCCTCGGCCCCGGTCTCGAAGGTGCTGAGCGTCCACCAAGGGCGATCCCCCGCGGCCGTTCGCAACCCGTTGATTGTGACGAAGTCGCCCGCGTCGAGGTCGATAGGCGCCTCGGCGCCGGCGGTCGCCGCGTTCCACGCCGCGCCGAGAAACTCGCGGTTGGTTTCGAGCAGGTTCGCGGCGCGGGTCGCGGCGCGCTCGGGCGAGAGCACCGTGATCGCCGCATCCGGGGGCAGGTAGTGGGTGAGCGGCACGAGTCGTTCAAGCAGGGCGGGCGCGAGCGACTCCATGCCCTCGACCGGGATGCCCTCGCCGATCTTCGCGAGCATCGTCGAAAGGTTCGGGAACTCGTGCTGCATCTCGCGGGCACGCTGCCGCACGTGATCGCTCAGCAGCAGCTCACGGCTCGGCGGCAACTCGGCCGACTGGATCGCCTCGGGCAGTGAGCGCTGGTCGGCGACCGAGAACATCCGCAATTGCTCGAGTTCATCGCCGAAGAATTCGAGACGCAGCGGATGCTCATCGGTCGGCGCGAACACGTCGACGATGCCGCCGCGCACCGCGAACTCGCCGCGGCGGGTCACCATGTCGACGCGCGTGTAGGCAAGGTCGACGAGGCTCGCAGAGAGCGCGGCGAGGTCGTAGCCGCGACCACCGAGTGTGAGGCGCATCGGTTCGACGCTCAGCAGGTTGTCGGCGAGCGGCTGCAGCGCCGCACGCACCGAAGCGACGAGCACGAATTGGCCGCTCGGGTTCTCTTGCCAGGTGCGCATGGCGCGAAGAGCCGCGATGCGCTTGCCGACGGTCTCTGCGCTCGGGCTCAGCCGTTCGTGCGGCAGGGTCTCCCAGGCCGGGAACTCGACGACTGTTGCCGTCGGCAGATAGGCGGCGAGAGCGGCGCGCAGGGCTTCGGACTCGCGGCTCGTCGCCGTGATCGCGAGGGCCGAGCGCGGTCCGTCCAGGCGCGTCAGCAGGCCGGCGATGAGGGGTGCGCGGAGGCCGTCGGTAACGGAGAAGTCTGCGCTCGTGGTGGCCTTGGCCAGGGCATCCTGAAATGTGCGGGCGCGCGAAAGGGCTGAGATTAATCCTTCGAGCATCACCCGCAGAGTCTACGTGCCCGGTGCTGAGGGCCGGCCGCCCGGTGACCGAACAACCATTTCGGAG
>SCSV01000339.1 GCA_004297555.1 Salinibacterium sp. | reverse complement strand
GCCGGTGTTCCACCGCGAGCGCGACCGCCATGATGAGTTCGGATGCTTTCGGCGCGACGATCACGCCGCCAATGACCGTCCCCGAGCCCGTGCGCGCGAAGATCTTCACGAAGCCGTCTTTGATACCCATCATCTTGGCGCGCGGGTTCTGCGCGAGCGCCAACTTGTAGATCTGGCCCTGGGCGATGCCGTCTTCGATCTGTTTCTGCGACCAGCCGACGGTGGCGATTTCGGGCTGGGTGAAGATGTTCGAGGTGACGTTGCGCAATTCGGTCGGTGTCACCGCGTCGCCCATCGCGTGGAAGACTGCCGTGCGGCCTTGCATCGAGGCGACGGATGCCAGTGGCAAGAAATCGGAGCAGTCGCCGGCCGCGTAGATCGACGGCATTGACGTGCGCGCAACCCGGTTCACGCGGATGTGGCCCGAGTCGGTGAGTTGCACCCCGGCCTCGGTGAGACCGATGTCCTCGGTATTGGGTAGTGACCCGACCGCCATGAGACAGTGGCTGCCCTCCACGGTGCGCCCGTCGGAGAGCGTCGCAACGACGCCGGCCTTGGTGCGCTTGACGGATTCGGCGCGGGACTTCGAGAGCACGGTCATCCCGTTGCGCGTGAACACGTCTTCGATCACCCGGGCGGCGTCTTCGTCTTCGCCGGGCAAGACTTGCTCGCGACTGGAGATGAGGGTGACTTTCGAGCCGAGTGCCGTGTAGGCGGAGGCGAACTCGGCGCCGGTGACGCCCGAGCCCACAACGATGAGGTGTTCGGGGGCTTCGTCGAGGCCGTAGAGCTGGGTCCAGGTGAGGATGCGCTCACCGTCCGGCTTGGCTGAGGGCAGGATGCGCGGGCGAGCCCCGACAGACACGACGATCGTGTCCGCATCGACCTCGTCGAAGTCGGTGGACGGCTTGCCCTTCACGGTCGACACGACGAGTCGCTGCGGGCCGTCGAGGCGCCCCTCGCCCTGGATGATGCGCACGCCCGCTTGCAGCAGGTGCGCCTTCATGTCTTCAGATTGTTGGTGTGCGAGCCGCAGAATACGGTCGTTGACGGCCGCGAGATTGACGACAACTTCGGGGCGGAGGGCGCGACCATCTCCATTGCGCACACAGAACTGCACGCCCAGCTCGGCGGCGTCCCCGATCGCATTGGCGGCTTCGGCGGTGGCGATGAGCGCCTTCGAGGGCACGACGTCAGTGAGCACGGCGGAGCCACCAACCCCTTCGCGCTCAACGAGCGTGACCTCGGCCCCGAGCAGGGCGCCGGCGATCGCGGCCTCGTAGCCCCCAGGGCCGCCGCCGAGAATGGCAATTCGTTGTTTGCGCTCGAACTCGTAGGCCATGCACCGATTCTGGCAGAAGCGCGCGGTGCCTCTCAGTGGTGACAGACATAGAGTGGGGGAATGTCGCAGGTGACTGACTCAGACCCCAACCCGCTCGACGAGATCGGTGCGGATCCCTTCGAGATCGCCCGACAGGCGGCCGCCGAGATCGCTCAGGCCACGGGCGTCGCCCACCACGACATCGCGCTGACCCTCGGCAGCGGCTGGGGGCAGGCGGCCGACCTGATGGGTGAGACGACCGCGACGATTCCGGCGGCCGACATCACCGGTTTCAGCAAGCCGGCCCTCGCCGGACATCCGGGCACCCTGCGCTCGGTGCTGCTGCCGAGCGGCGAGCGCGCACTCGTGATCGGGGCGCGCACGCACTTCTACGAAGGTCACGGCGTGCGCCGTGTCGTGCACTCCGTGCGTGCTGCGGCGGCGACCGGCGCGAGCATCATGATCCTCACCAATGGTGCGGGCAGCATTCGCGAGAGCTGGACGCCCGGAACGCCCGTGCTCATCCGCGACCACATCAACCTGACTGCCGCGTCACCGCTCGAGGGCGCCACCTTCGTCGACCTCACCGACCTGTACAGCGCACGCCTGCGCAGCCTTGCTCGCGAGATCGATGCCTCGCTGGGCGAGGGGGTGTACTGCCAGTTCCGCGGCCCCAACTACGAGACGCCGGCCGAGGTGCAGATGGCGAAAGCCATCGGAGGGCATCTGGTCGGGATGTCCACTGCACTGGAGGCCATCGCAGCCCGCGAGAGCGGCATGGAGGTGCTCGGCATGTCGCTCGTCACCAACTTTGCGGCGGGCATCCAGACCACTCCGCTCAGCCACGAGGAGGTGCTCTCCACGGGTTCCGCAGCCCAAGGTCGCATCGGGGCCCTGCTCGCGTCGATTGTGGGCAAGCTGTGACGCCCGACGCGCTCATCGCGGCGGCGGTCGCGTGGCGCGACCAGGACCCGGATGCCGAGACTCGCGACGAACTCGACGCCATCATCACCGATGCCCGGGCCGACCGGGCCACCGCCCTCGACGAGCTGAGAGACCGCTTCGGCTCGCGGCTCGTGTTCGGCACGGCTGGACTGCGTGGCGTCCTCGGTGCCGGGCCAAACCGCATGAACCGGGTGCTCGTCGGCCAAGCAGCGGCGGGACTGGCCGCCTTCCTCCGGGCGCGCGAGACCATGCCGAGCATCGTCATCGGTTACGACGGGCGCAAGAACTCGGCCATCTTCGCCCGAGACACCGCGGAGATCATGGCCGGGGCGGGCGTGCGCACGATGCTGATGCCGCGGCATCTGCCGACGCCGGTGCTCGCCTTCGCAGTGCGCCATCTGTCGACGAGTGCGGGCGTCATGGTGACGGCGAGCCACAATCCGGCCTCCGACAACGGCTACAAGGTCTATCTCGGCGGCATGGACCACGGCGCACAAATCGTGCCGCCGAGCGATGCAGCGATTGCCGCGGACATCGACCTGGTCGCACAAACCGCGGTGCTCGGCGACATCCCCCGATCGACCGGGTATCTCACCTGCGATGAGAACCTGGTCGAGGCCTACATCGCCGAGACCGCCGAGGCGGGCGCAGCACATGCGCCGGTCTCGTTCGTCTACTCCGCCATGCATGGCGTCGGATGGGAGACCGCCCATCGGGTGTTCGTTGCGGCGGGCTTCGGGGAACCGGGCCGGGTGGACGCCCAACTCGAACCCGATCCCGCGTTTCCGACCGTCGCCTTCCCGAATCCCGAAGAGCCGGGAGCTCTCGACCTCACTCTCGCGAAAGCGAAACAACTCGCAGCAGATGTCGCGATCGTGAACGATCCGGATGCTGACCGCCTCGCCGTGGCGGTGCCGGGCCCTGAAGGCGAATGGCGCCGACTGAGCGGCAACGAGGTCGGCATGCTGCTCGGCTGGCGGATCGCCGAACGAATGCAGAACCTCGACGTCGATCACGGCACCTTCGCGGCATCCATCGTCTCCTCGCCCGCACTCGCGCAAGTCGCCCGCAAGTTCAACATCGACTACGCCGACACCCTCACCGGGTTCAAATGGATTTCGCGAGTGGGCGACCTCGCGTTCGGCTATGAGGAAGCGCTCGGCTACCTCGTCGACCCCGAGAAGGTGCGCGACAAGGATGGGATCTCGGCCGCGGTCGCCTTCCTCTCGCTCGTGTCCGAACTGAAAAGCATGGGCAAGACCGTGGATGACCATCTGCTCGAATTCGCTGAACGATTCGGTGCCTATGCCTCCGGGCAAATCTCGATTCGGGTCACCGAATTGAGCGAGATCACGAGCGTCATGGCGGCGCTACGGGTCGCACCTCCGCGAAAGGTCGGGGCGCTCACCGTGGACGCTGTCGATGACTTCAGCGGCGGGTTCGCGGGCTTCGCACCGACCGACATGCTTCGCATCCACCTCGGCGACAGTGCGCGCGTGATCGTTCGGCCGAGCGGCACCGAGCCGAAACTCAAGATCTACCTCGATGCCTGGAGCGTCGAAGGCAGCGGGGCCAAACGCCAAGAAGCGGCCCGCGCCACGATCAAGGCACTGGATGCCGGGATGCGCAAACTGGTGACGACCTAGCTCCCAGGCGCGCCCATGATGCGCTGCACCTCGGCAGCGCTGGTCGCGGCGACCAATTGGCCAATCGCGGCCGGGTTGTTGAACACGTTCGCGACCGCAGCGACCGCAGCCAGATGCACCTCGGCCGTGGCGATCGCGAGGCCAAGCACGACCCGCACCGGATCATTATGCGGATGCCCGAAATTCACCGGGGCCGCGAGCGTCACGATCGACAGTCCATCCGCGAGAACCCCGGGGCCGGGCCGGGCGTGTGCGAGCGCGAGCCCGGGTGCGATCACGATGTAAGGGCCGTGCTCTTCGATCATCCGGATCATCTCAAGCGCGTACTCGGGGCGGGCGGCGCCGGAGCGAGCGAGCGCGTCGCCCGCGAGGGTCACCGCTGCGCGCCAATCTTCGGCATCGGCGGTGAGCACGATCGCGCTCTCGGGCAGAGGAGGAAGTGACATTGTTACGCCTGTTCGAAACCAGCCGAGATGGCGTCGGCGAGCTCTTCTCGGTCTTCGGGCGGCAGAAAACTCGCGGCGGCCGCGTTCAGCTGGAACACCTCGAGATCGGTGAGGTCATAGCCGAACGTCTCCGCCAGGAGGGCCAATTCCCGGCTCAGTGTCGTCGCGCTCATCAAACGATTATCGGTGTTCACCGTCACGCGGAAGCCCAGTTGATAGAGCAGGTCGAAGGGATGATCGATCAGGTCGTCACCCCATTGCTCGATCGCACCGGTCTGCAGGTTCGACGAGGGGCACAGCTCGAGCGCGATTTCGCGGTCTTTCACCCACTGGGCGAGCGGCCCGAGCGTGACGTAGGTGTTTTCGTCGTCTTCGTTGGTCGTGATCACGTCTTCGGCGAGGCGCACTCCGTGACCGAGCCGCAGCGCGCGCCCGTCGAACAGAGCGCTGCGGATACTTTCAAGGCCGTCGGCCTCTCCCGCGTGCACCGTCGTCGGAATGAAAGCGTGGGCGAGGTAGTCGAACGCCTCCCGCAGATTGCTCGCCGGGAATCCCGCTTCGGCACCGGCGATGTCGAAACCGACGACTCCGTGCGTGCGATGCCGCGCGGCAAGCTCGGCGATCTCGATGCCGCGCTCAGCGTGCCGCATCGCCGTGAGCAATTGACCGACCCGGATGCTCGTTCCGCTCTCGCGCGCATCCTCGACCCCGGCATCCAGACCTTCCTGCACCGCTTCGACCGCCTGGTCGAGAGTGAGGCCGTGGGTCAAGTGCTGCTCGGGCGCCCAGCGGATCTCGCCGTAGATGACACCGTCGGCCGCGAGGTCGAGCACGAATTCGCGCGCGACGCGCACGAGCCCCTCCTGGGTCTGCATGACCGCGGTGGTGAGATCGAAGGTCTTCAGGTATTCGACGAGAGAGCCGCTGCTGGATTGCCCGGCGAACCATTGCGCGAGTTGCACCGGATCTTTCACCGGCAGCTCAAAACCGATGTCATCGGCGAGTTCGATGATCGTTTGCGGCCGAAGACCGCCGTCGAGATGGTCGTGCAGGCTGACCTTCGGCAACGTTGTGATGCTTGCCCCGCCCCCGGGCATCAGATAGTCGTCGCTGGCGGAGTTCATGTCGTCCAGGCTACCTAAGTCAGTCCACCCGCGAACCGATGAGCGGCCCGCCATTCTCGATCGGGGAGCCCGGCACATCGATGCGATAGGCACCGGCGAGCGCTTCGAGGGAGCGATCGAACCGCGATTCCTCCTCGCTGAACAGGGTGAAGAGTGGCTGGCCTTTCGCCACGGCATCCCCGGGTTTGGCATGCAGGTCGATGCCGGCGGCGTGCTGCACGGGGTCTTCCTTGCGAGCCCGGCCAGCACCGAGCCGCCAAGAGGCGATGCCGAACGCGAGGGCGTCCTGGGCGACGAGTATGCCGTCGCGCTCGGCGAGCACGGCGTGCTGTTCTTTGGCGACCGGCAGCGGCGCGGCCGGATCCCCGCCCTGTGCGGAGATCATCGCCCGCCAGGTGTCCATCGCTTGCCCGTTCTTGAGCGCTGCCGCGGCGTCGGCATCGGGCATCCCAGCCAAAGTCAGCATCTCGCGGGCGAGCGCCAGGGTGAGTTCGATCACATCCGCAGGGCCGCCGCCAGCGAGCACCTCGACCGCCTCGCGAACCTCATTGGCGTTGCCGATCGTGTTGCCGAGGGGAACGTTCATGTTGGTGAGCAGCGCGACCGTCTTGACTCCGGCATCCGTGCCCAAGCGCACCATCGTCTCGGCGAGTTCACGACCGCGCTTTGGGTCGGAGATGAAGGCGCCCGAGCCGAACTTAACGTCGAGCACGAGAGCGGAGGTGCCTTCGGCGATCTTCTTGCTCATGATCGACGAGGCGATCAGGGGGATCGCCTCCACCGTGGCGGTGATGTCGCGCAGGGCATAGAGCTTCGCGTCGGCAGGCGCGAGTGAGGCGCCGGCTGCGCAAATGACAGCCCCGACCTCGCGCAGTTGGTCCTGGAACTCGCGCGGGCTCAATTTGGCGCGCCATCCGGGGATGCTCTCCAGCTTGTCGAGCGTGCCGCCAGTGAACCCCAGGCCCCGGCCGGAAAGCTGGGGCACTGCGACGCCGAACGAGGCGACGAGCGGGGCGAGGGGGAGCGTGATCTTGTCGCCGACCCCGCCGGTGGAGTGCTTGTCCGCAGTTGGCTTGCCGAGACCCGGGAAGCTCAGCCGCTCGCCGCTCGCGATCATCGCCAGGGTGAGGTCGCGAATCTCCTCGCGGCCCATCCCGTTCAAGAAGATCGCCATCGCCATGGCCGACATCTGCTCCTCGGCGACGAAGCCCCGGGCGTAAGCATCCACGAGCCAGTTGATCTGGGCGGTTTCGAGCGTACCGCCGTCCCGCTTGAGCTTGATCAGATCGACGACATCGAATGCTTCGCCACTCACTGGCGATACTCCTGCAGCGTGCGCGGCCCAAAGGCGTCAGGGAGCACTTGCTCGATGGTCTTCGGGCCGGAGACGGTTTCGATGAGCATGCCGTCTGCCGAGTGCTCGAAGAGCAGCTGCCGGCACCGGCCGCACGGCATCAGCGCGTTGCCGTGACCATCAACGCAGGTTACAGCGAGGAGCTTTCCCCCGCCGCTGGCATGCAGGCTCGAGATGAGTCCGCATTCGGCGCACAGGGTGAGTCCGTACGAGGCGTTCTCGACGTTGCACCCAGACACGATCCGACCGTCATCGACGAGGCCCGCCGCGCCGACCGGAAACCTCGAGTACGGAGCGTAGGCGTTCGTCATCGCCTCCGTGGCGGTCGTGCGTAGGGCATCCCAGTCGATTTCGATCATGATTTTATGTACGGCTTTCCGGATGCGGCCGGGCCGCGAACCTGCCCGACCAGTCCCGCGACGGCGAAAATGGTGACGACATAGGGAAGCATGAGCATGAACTCGCTCGGGACCGGCGAGCCGATGATGCTCAGCACGTTCTGCAGATTCGACGAGAATCCGAAGAGCAAGGCCGCGAGGGTGGCGCGAATGGGATTCCAGCGGCCGAAGATCACCGCCGCGAGGGCGATGAAGCCCGCGCCCGCCGTCATCTCCTTGTTGAAGGCGCCGACCGAGCCGAGAGTGAAGAACGAGCCACCGAGACCGGCGATCGCTCCGGCGAGCGAGACGTTCCAGAATCTCGTGCGGGTGACGTTGATCCCCATGGTGTCGGCCGCCTGAGGATGCTCGCCGACTGAGCGAAGACGCAGCCCCCACTTGGTGTGGAACAGCCCGAAATACACCAGGGCCACCGCGATGTACATCAGGTAGATGATGAGCGTCTGCCGAAACAGCACAGGCCCGATCAGCGGGATCTCGCTCAGTAGCGGAATCGGCAGCCGGGCGAAGCGCGGCGGCGTGTTGAGCAGCGCGGCGTTCGGGCTCAGCAGGGTCGAAAACAGGAAGCTCGTGAGACCGATCACGAGCACGTTGAGCACCACCCCGACGATCACCTGGTCGACCAGGTACTTGATCGAGAAGGCCGCGAGCACGAAGGACACCAGGACGCCGGCGACGATCGCTGCGAGCAGTCCCACGAGCGGCTGCTGCGTGATGGATGCCACGACGGCCGACGCGAACGCGCCCGCGAGCAATTGCGCCTCGATCGCCACGTTCACGACGCCGACTCGCTCGGAG
>SCSV01000338.1 GCA_004297555.1 Salinibacterium sp. | reverse complement strand
GACTGCGCCGCCTTCTCAGCAGTTCCGACCACCGGCATCCTGGCGCCGCTCATCGACGAGGAGTGGGACGACCGCGGCTCCAAGAGCATCGTCATTCCCGCCGGTACGTCCAACGGGCTGGCGCTGAAACTGATCACCTCTGACGGCGGCACACCGACAGTCCGTGGCACGGCGAAGATCGTCGAGGGCCTCGTTCACACGGTGGCCTAGATGGGCACCGGCACGCTTGCCGGAACCGGCGCGGCGGGTGCCACGGTTACGGCCACAGGCTACGTCGTCAACATCTACGTCGGCGGGGTGCTCGTCTCGGGCAAGGTCGACTTCCGGTCGCTGAAGTTCACCGAGTCGGGCAATCAGCAGGTCGGCAACTGCCGCCTCGAGATCATCGACATGACCAACTCGGTCAGCGTGACCGATAAGGCGTTCGTGTCGATCGCCGACGCGACTGACCAGCTCTTCAAGGGCTACGTCAAGTCACGCACGCCGCGCGTCGCCGCAGTTGGCCGGATCATCGAGATCGAGGCAGACGGCATCGAGGTCAAGCTCGACACATCGCTCGTCATCTCGAACCGCCGGCCGCCGTCCGGCTCCACGCCCGTCGAGAGCGACGCCGCCCGGCTCGCGTACCTGCTCGGCACCTACGGCTCGCAGGGCCTGTTCAACGGCTCGTTCGGATCGACCGACGTGTCGAAGATACAGACGCTCCAGGCGTCGATGCCGACGCAGAAGTTCCGCAAGCTGACGCTGCGCCAGGCGATCGAGCAGGTGCTCGGCGAGGCGTCCCAGACGGCCAACTACTACATCGACAACCTCGGCCGCCTGCACACGTTCGACGCGACGCACCCCGAGGGCGACGCCGCGCCCTACGTCATCCGCGTGGGCGATCCCGGCGCGGGCGAGATTTCGCCCGAGGAACCGGATTTCGGTTACGACGCCCAGGCGCTCAAGAACGGCTACTGGGTCAACGCCAAGGTGGCAATCGCGAGCCATTGGGTGCCCGACCAGACGTCGATCGACCAGTACGGTCTGTGGGCCGGCTACGTCGACGCGCCGGACGCCGACACCTACGCCAAGGCAGAGGCCGTCGGGCAAGCGGCGCTCAAGGACACGGCTCAGCCGCTGGTCAACGGCTCATTCAAGGTCTCGTCGCCCTACGACAAGAACGGTTCACTGCGCTGGAAGGTCGGTCAGATGGTCACGATCTACTCGACCCAACACGGCATCAACGGCGGCCAGAGCCGGATTGTTGGCATCGACTGGCAGTACCTGTCGGGCGCCGGTGATCGCGAGGCAACCATTCGTGTCGGTGGTGACCGGCTGAAGCTGCGCGGCGGGTCAACGAACCTGCCGGCCGGAGACGTCGGCTAGTGGCGCATCAGGACGACCAGGGCAACTGGTACTACGACGACGGCGACGTCGACCTCGTTGACCCGCACGGTAACCCGTTGTTCAGCAACGACCCGAGCGCTGGCGGTCAGGGCGCCTTCGGCGGGGCTATCGCCGATTTCGTCCTCTACGGCGTCGTGAATGGCGCCTTCACTCTTGGGCCGAGCCAAGGAGTTGGCACCCTCATCGGGCCGGACAACACCCTGCCCTATTGGTTGGGCCCAGTCCAAGTCTCCGGCAATGCCATTATTTGCACCTGGGTAGCCGACGCATCCTCGCCCTCGGGCCACAACCTGCGCTTCACGATCGGCCCCGGCGCGGCTGGTGATGAAGCTTACGTCGAGCAGATCGTCCCAGTCGGCGGGACTCGGTCACGCGCCTTGGCCCATCTGGTCCGCGCCTTCTTCCGCCTCGCCGCAACCGACGGCGGCGGCACTCCCTACGCATACGTAACCGCCCAGTACCTAACCGCCGCACTTGCGACGACGGGCTCGGCTGCAACGGTAGGCCC
>SCSV01000337.1 GCA_004297555.1 Salinibacterium sp. | reverse complement strand
CGCTACATGGTGCACGGAACGAGCCACCACCTCGGGATCGATGTGCATGACTGCTCGCTCGCGAGGCGCGAGTTCTACCGCTCGAAGGCCGACCGCGCCTGCTCATCTCCCGCACGATGAGCAAGGCTTTCGCCTTCGCCGGCGCGAGACTCGGTTACCTCGCCGCCGACGCTGCCGTGACCGACGCCCTGCGACTCGTGCGCCTGCCGTATCACCTCTCCGCGTTCACCCAGGCCGCGGCAACCGCGGCGCTCGGCCACGCAAGCGAGATGCTCGCGATGGTCGACGACATCATCGAGCAGCGCGACCGCATCATCGCCGAGCTGCCCGGGCTCGGTTACACCCCGCTGCCGAGCGCCGCGAACTTCGTGTTGTTCGGCGGGGTCGAGAACCCGCACGCGCTCTTCGAGGCGCTGCTTGAACGCGGCATCATCATTCGGGATGTCGGCATCCCCAACCACTTGCGCGTCACCGCGGGCACCAAAGCCGAAACGACAGCCTTCCTCGGTGCCTTGGGTGAGCTCGGCGCACCGGGCGAGTCCGGTTCGCGGGGCGAGCACAGCACCCTCGGTAAGATTGCCCCATGACCGCACAACGCACGGCCAGCCTGGGGCGCGAGACGAGTGAGTCGAGCATCCAGTTGTCCATCGATCTCGATGGCACCGGCAAGTCGACCATTGAAACCGGGGTGCCGTTCTACGACCACCTGCTCACCGCCTTCTCGAAGCACTCGCTCGTCGACCTCACGGTCAAGGCGAGCGGCGACATCGAGATCGATGTGCACCACACGGTCGAAGATGTGGCGATCGTGCTCGGCACGGCTATCAAGCAGGCGCTCGGCGACAAGGCGGGCATCTCGCGGTTCGGCGACGCCCTCGTGCCGCTCGACGAGGCGCTCGTGCAAGCGGTCGTGGATGTCTCCGGCCGGCCCTACCTCGTGCACAGCGGCGAGCCGGTCGGTTTCGAACACCACCTGATCGGCGGTCACTTCACCGGGTCGATGGTGCGTCACGCTTTCGAGGCGATCACGCACAATGCCGGTCTCACCACGCACATCACCGTGCTCGCGGGCCGCGACCCGCACCACATTGCTGAAGCCGAGTTCAAGGCGTTCGCGCGCGCGTTCCGTGCCGCGATCGAGCCGGATGCCCGGGTCAGCGGCATCCCCTCGACTAAGGGTGCGCTCTGAATTTGATGGATGCGTCGTGACCGCGCCATCCGTGGTTCTGCTCGACTACGGCTCGGGCAATGTGCACTCGGCGGGCAAAGCCCTCGAGCTTGCCGGCGCCCGGGTGACGCTCACGGCCGACAAAGACAAGGCAGAAGCTGCTGACGGTCTCGTCGTGCCCGGCGTGGGCGCGTTCGCTGCCGTGATGGAGGCCATCACGCGAGTGCGCGGGGGAGCGGCGATCGAGCGACGGCTCGCTGGCGGGCGCCCCGTGCTCGGCATTTGCGTCGGTATGCAGGTGCTCTTCGAACACGGGGTAGAACGCGGCCAGGACACTCCCGGTCTGGGCGAGTGGCCCGGCGTGGTCACCGAGCTGGTCGCTCCGGTGCTCCCTCACATGGGCTGGAACACGGTCGAGGCGCCCGCGGATTCGGT
>SCSV01000336.1 GCA_004297555.1 Salinibacterium sp. | reverse complement strand
TGCTGCGGTCTGCTTTGGCAGCTACGAGGACCGCCACTGCCCGGCTTACGCCTGCGGCACCTGCTGCGGCCACGGCAACGAGGACGGTTGGTGCGTGCTGCTGGAACCAAAGGAATGACCGCGCTCACCACCCGCGGCAGAGAATTTTTCGGGGTCGCCTCCGGCGCACCACTTGCTTGCCCCGCTGTCGTATTCTGCCCCGCTTTGGGCCCACGAGGAGTACGACGCCTATGAAGATTACGATCTGGACCGGCAGCGCCTGGGAACCGTGGGGCCCCGCCTCCGTCGAAGACGGGGGCATCGGCGGCTCGGAAACCGCCGCCGTCCACATGGCCCGCGAACTCGCCAGACGCGGCCACGAGGTCACCTGCTTCGGCCAGCACACCGGCTTCGAAGGCACCTGGGACGGGGTGCTCTATCGCAACTTCGAAGCGGCAATCACCGACTCTTCCTTGCTCGACTGCGACGTCTTCGTCTCATCCCGCGACAAGCGGGCTCTCCGCCTCAAGCCGCACGCCCGCTACAAGGTTCTGTGGGTCCACGACATCCACGTCGGGGACGACTTCGAGCAAGAGCTGCTCAAGTACGATCGCATTTGGTGCCTGACCGAGTGGCACCGGAAGACCCTCCAGGGCTACTACGCCCACGTCTCCAAGAGCAAACTCACCGTCATCCGAAACGGCATCGACGCTGCTCGATTTGTGCAAGTTGAGCCGCACTCGACGCGCAAGCCACACTTCGTCTACTCGTCGAGCCCCGACCGAGGGCTGAACGTCCTGCTTGACCTTTGGCCCCAAATCAAAGCCCTGCGCAGCGATGCCGAGCTGCACGTCTACTACGGGTTCGACACCTGGGAGAAGATGGCGGTCAGGAACAAGGTCGGGCAGGCCCAGATTGCCTGGTTCAAGGAACGCCTCATCGGCGAGCGTGCCGAGAAGGCTCAGATCTGGTACCACGGTCGCGTCGGCCAGGCCGAACTCGCCGCCGCGTTCTCCAAGTCGCCCCTGTGGCTCTACCCCACCGGCTTCAAGGAGACCTACTGCATCACCGCCCTCGAAGCCCAGGCGGCCGGCGCCGTCCCCATCTCCACCCGCTTGGCTGCCCTCTCGGAGACCGTCAAAGTGGGGACTCTCATCGCGCCTCACAACACCGAGGCCCGCTATCGCACCGAATTTCTCGACGCCTGCAAACACTTCCTCATCACCCACCCCGAAGAAGCCACCAAGCTCAGCGGCGAAGGGCGCGCCTGGGCCATGGAGCAGACCTGGTCGAAGCTCGCCGATGCGTGGCTGGCCGAGTTCGACACAGCCCTGGCTGAATCATGAAGACTCAGATCAAACAGTACATCGTCACTCGCTTCGCCATCAAAGTCGGCTTCGCAGTCCCATCGCGAGACACCGACCCTGAGTGGATTGCCTCGCGGATTGCGCTGCTGCAAAAGTACACGCTGCCTTCGATCGTGACCCAGTC
>SCSV01000335.1 GCA_004297555.1 Salinibacterium sp. | reverse complement strand
GGCCTTGGCATCTCCCGGGTTCGAGTCTGGGTGGTATTGGCGCGCGAGTTTGCGGTACACCTTCTTGAGTTCGGCATCGGAGACATCCTTCGAAACGCCGAGCACGGCATAGAAGTCCTTGTCGAACCAGTCCTGGCTGGCCACAGCCTCGTCCTCCCTGGCTCTACTCGGGCACGGACACGGCGACCTTGGCGGGTCGCACCAATCGTTCGCCCAGCACGTAACCGGGTTCGATGACATCGGCGATCGTGATCACTGTGACATCGGGAGACGCCAACTGAACGACTGCTTCGTGGAACGCGGGGTTGAAGGCTTCGCCCTTCTCCCCGACTCGTCGCAGGCCGTACTTCTCGAACGCGGTTCGCAGCTTCTGGGCCACGAGCGTGAGCGGAGCTCCCTCAGTGAGGTCGCCGTGTGCTTCTGCCCGGGCCAGATCGTCGAGGGCGGGAAGCAGCGAGCGGATGACCTCGGCGATAACGGCATCCCGATTCGCCGCCCGGTCGCGCTCAACCCGGGAACGGAAGTTCACGAGCTCGGCTTGCGCCCGCAGCATGTCGGAGCGCATTTCCGAGATCAGGTCCTGGCTGGCTTGATCGAGGAGTGCTTGATCCTCTTCGCTCAACTCGGTGCCGCCCTCGTCAAGGTCGTAGGTCTCGCCGCTGGCGGTACGTGCAGCGCCCTCCTCGGGCGCCTCTTCCTTGCCGAAGACGTCATCGGCTGACAAAGCCTCCGCGTCGTCGCCCTTGTCGTCTTTCCCCGATGCGTTAGGGGGATTCTTCGACGTCATCGTTACTTCTTCGGGGTTTCGGGCTCGTCGTCGACAACCTCAGCGTCGACGATGTCCTCGTCACTCGACTCGGGCTCGCTCGGGGACTCCGCAGCCGACTCCGGCGCTTCGTAGATCGCCTGGCCGAGCTTCTGCTGGCTCTCGACCAGAGTGTCGAAGGCGGCCTTGACCGCGGCTTCGTCATCCCCGGCGAGCGCCGTCTTGAGGGCGTCCACGTCGGCTTGCACCGACGTCTTCACGTCCTCCGGCAGTTTGTCGGCGTTGTCCTTGATGAGGTTGTCGGTCGAGTAGGCGAGTTGCTCCGCGGTGTTCCGGATCTCGGCTGCCTCGCGACGCGCCTTGTCTTCCGCCGCGTGCTCCTCACCCTCGCGCACCATGCGCTCGATGTCCTCCTTAGAGAGGCTCGAGCCGCCGGTGATCGTCATCGACTGCTCCTTGCCGGTGCCCTTGTCCTTGGCGCCGACGTGCACGATTCCGTTGGCATCGATGTCGAAGGTGACCTCGATCTGCGGGATGCCCCGCGCCGCTGGCGCGATACCGGTGAGCTCGAAGGTGCCCAGGTTCTTGTTGTCGCGGGTGAACTCGCGCTCGCCCTGGAACACCTGAATCGCCACCGAAGGCTGGTTGTCGTCCGCGGTCGTGAACGTCTCACTGCGCTTCGTCGGAATAGCCGTATTGCGCTCGATGAGCTTCGTCATGATGCCGCCCTTGGTTTCGATACCAAGGCTCAGCGGCGTCACGTCGATGAGCAGCACGTCTTTGCGCTCACCCTTCAGCACACCGGCCTGCAGTGCGGCGCCGACCGCAACCACTTCGTCCGGGTTGACGCCCTTGTTGGGCTCCTTGCCGCCGGTCAGCTTCTTGACGAGTGACACGACTGCGGGCATCCGGGTCGATCCACCGACGAGCACAACGTGCGAGACGTCCGCGAGCTTGACGCCGGCCTCCTTGATCACATCGTCGAACGGCTTCTTGGTGCGCTCGAGCAGGTCGGAGGTGAGCTCCTCGAACTTCGCGCGGGTGAGCGTCTCGTCGAGGTTCGCCGGGCCGTTTTCGGTGAGCGAGAGGTAGGGGAGTTGGATGCTCGTGGAGGTCTGCGACGACAGTTCCTTCTTCGCCTGCTCGGCGGCCTCCTTGAGGCGCTGCTTGGCGATCTTGTCGTTGGAGACATCGACGCCCGTGGTCTCCTTGAACTTGGTGATCAGGTACGAAACGACCCGGCCATCCCAGTCGTCGCCGCCGAGTCGGTTGTCACCGGCGGTGGCCTTCACCTGAATGGTGGAGAAGTCGTCGTCCTTGCCGACTTCGAGCAGGGAGACGTCAAACGTTCCACCACCGAGGTCGAAGACCAGAATGAGTTCGTCTTCCTTGCCCTTGTCGAGGCCATAGGCGAGAGCGGCTGCGGTCGGCTCGTTGATGATGCGTAGCACCGTGAGTCCCGCGATCTCGCCGGCCTCCTTGGTGGCCTGGCGCTCCGCGTCGTTGAAGTAGGCGGGAACGGTGATGACCGCGTCGGTCACCGGCTCACCCAGGTACTCTTCGGCATCCCGCTTCAGCTTGGCGAGGATGCGCGCCGAGATCTCTTGCGGCGTGTAGACCTTGCCGTCGATGTCGGCCTTCCAGTCCGTGCCCATGTGGCGCTTGACCGAGGCGATCGTGCGGTCGACGTTGGTGACGGCCTGGCGCTTGGCGGTCTCGCCAACCAGCACTTCTCCGTCTTTGGTGAAGGCGACGACCGAGGGGGTCGTGCGGAAACCTTCGGCGTTAGCAATGACGGTGGGTTCGCCACCTTCGAGTACTGCGACCACCGAGTTGGTGGTTCCCAGGTCGATACCTACTGCTCGTGCCATCTACGGTCGCTCCTTATATTGCGTCGCTGCACGTCAACTTGAGCCGTGCCTTGTCAAGTTTTGTTGAGACGCCTGACGCTGTCAAGTGCTTGCGCGAAAACTTGAGTCAACTCGGCTCAATTTCAGCTCGGGATGCCCGGGCGAAAGTCCCCCTCTTTCTCCCGGCCCCCGAAACCTCCAGCCGCTATCGTGTGACCATGACGGAGATACTCCCGGTTGCCGGACTCGATCTTCAGCACGGCAAGACCATCCCCAAGCGCCAAGTAGTCGCATGGGCGTTCTGGGACTGGGGCGGCGCATCCTTCAACGCCGTCATTACGACTTTCGTCTTCACCGTCTATCTGACGAGCAGTTACTTCGTGAGCCCGGCAATCGTTGCTGCGGCCGACCGGGAGTCCGACCCGGCCGGATCCGCGCATCGGGCCCTGGACGCAGCGATCGCAGTGCTCTCATCCGGGCTCGGCTACGGCCTCGGCGTTGCCGGCATCCTGGTGGCGATACTCGCTCCCGTGCTCGGTCAGCGCACGGATGGCACGGGGCGTCGCAAACTCTGGCTCGCCGTCAACACCGGCGTCGTCGTGCTCACCATGGCGCTGATGTTCTTCGTCGAAGGACAGCCGCGTTTCTTCCTGCTGGGTGTTGCCCTGGTATCGATCGGCACTGTCTTCTTCGAGATCGCCACGGTGAACTACAACGCGCTGCTGATTCAGGTTTCGACGCCGAAGACGGTCGGCAAAGTAAGTGGGCTCGGCTGGGGCGCCGGCTATCTCGGCGGCATCTTCCTGCTGCTCTTCGTGCTGCTCGGACTCGTCGGGCTGACCGCAGACAACGATGGCTTCCTCGGCGTGACTCATGGCGATGGTCTCAACATCCGCATCATCGCGCTCGTCTGCGCAGCGTGGATGCTGCTCTTCTCGCTGCCCGTTCTCTTTGCGGTTCCCGAACTACCCGAAGACACCCAGCGCAAGCGGGTGGGCTTCTTCCAGTCCTACCTCGTGCTCGGCCGCGATGTGGGCGCTCTCTGGAAAACCAGTCGCAACACCGTGCTGTTCTTGATCTCGAGCGCGATCTTCCGCGACGGGCTCGTGGGGGTCTTCACCTTTGGCGGCATCCTCGCCAAGGGCACGTTCGGCTTCACGACGAGCCAGGTCATCATCTTCGCCATCGCGGCGAACGTCGTCGCCGGAGTAAGCACCTTCATCTCCGGTGCCTTCGATGACAAATTCGGCGCGAAGCCCGTCATCATCTTCTCGCTCACCGGTCTGGTGATTGCCGGCACCGGAATCTTCTTCGCCCACGATCTCGGGCAAGGGGCGTTCTGGATCGGCGGTCTCATCCTCAGCCTCTTCGTCGGCCCGGCCCAATCGGCGAGCCGCACCTTCCTCGCCCGCATCACGCCCGCTGGCCACGAAGGCGAGGTATTCGGCCTGTACGCCACTACCGGTCGGGCGGTCAGTTTTCTGGCGCCCATGCTGTTCGCCATCTTCGTGAGCATCGCCGGCGCTCAGTACTGGGGGATCATCGGCATCGTTCTCGTACTGCTGATCGGCCTCGTGCTCCTCATTCCCGTGAAAGCTCGTAACACCGTCTCATGACCCGCATCCCCGCGCTCATCGGCATTTCGCACGGCACGTCCTCTGCCGAGGGCCAGCGAGCGGTGACCGGCCTGATAACGGCGATCGCGACCGCCCGCCCCGACCTTGTTGTCGCGCAGGGTTTCGTCGACGTGCAACACCCCGACCCCGCCGAGGTGCTCGATGAACTCGAGCCGGGACAACCGGCGATTGTCGTGCCGCTATTGCTGTCGGCCGGCTATCACGTGCATGTCGACCTGACGAAAGCGGTCGAGGCCGAGATCGAGCGCCCCGTCACCCTCGCGCGACCCCTCGGCCCCGACGACCGCCTGATCGAGGTGCTCGAGCTGCGCCTCGACGACGTCGGCTTCGGTTCAGGCGACGAACTCGTGCTCGCCGTCGCCGGATCCAGCGACGTTCGCGCGATCGCCGATTGCCAGGTTGTCGCCGAGCGCCTGGCCGTCGCGCTCGGGCGGAACGTCGAGCTCGGCTTTCTCTCGGCGGCCGAGCCGCGACTCGGTGCGGCGATTCTGCAGACCCGAGCCCGGCATCCACGAGCCCGAATCGTGGTCAGTAGTTACTTGCTCGCACCCGGCTACTTTCAGGACCTCGCGGCGAGCGCCGGTGGCGACGTCATCACGGACCCTTTGCTCCGGCCAGACGCACCACCACCTGCGCAAATCGTTGAACTCGTGATCGATCGATATCGGGATGCCCTGCCCTCCTGACTCAGCGAAGTGACGCTACGTTATGTGACGGGTTTGTTTGCCGCCTCTCAGCGGCGCGGATAGCGTGCAATACAAGTGCGTGTGTTTTTTGCTGCGCGATTCCGAACGGGCGAGGAGGGTGCCATGTCAATTACGACTGACGATGTCGACACCGCAGCCCGTGAGCCGCGCCCGGCCTCCCGGCCGAACGGCCAGTGGAAGATCGACGGCACCGCCCCGCTCAACGCGAACGAGACCTGGAAGCAGGAAGACGGCGGCCTGAGCGTTCGCGAGCGGATCGAATCGATCTACTCCAAAAAGGGCTTCGACTCGATCGATGGCACCGACCTGCACGGCCGCTTCCGCTGGTGGGGCCTCTACACCCAGCGCAAGCCCGGCATCGACGGCGGCAAGACCGCGACCCTCGAGCCGCACGAGCTCGAAGACAAGTACTTCATGCTGCGCGTGCGCATCGACGGCGGCCAACTGACCACCGAGCAACTGCGCGTCATCGGCGGCATCTCCACTGATTTCGGCCGCAACACCGCTGACCTCACCGACCGCCAGAACGTGCAATTGCACTGGATCCGCGTCGAAGACGTGCCCGAGATCTGGCGCCGGCTCGAGGCTGTTGGCCTCGGCACGACCGAAGCCTGCGGCGACACCCCTCGCGTGGTGCTCGGCTCCCCGCTCGCCGGAATCGCCGCCGACGAATTGATCGACCCGACCGCCGTGATCAACGAGATCACCGCCAAGTACATCGGCGACCCCGAGCTTGCCAACCTGCCCCGCAAGTTCAAGACCGCGATCACCGGCCACCCCAGCCAAGACGTCGTGCACGAGATCAACGACGTGGGGTTCGTCGCGGTCGAGCATCCCGAACTCGGCATCGGTTACGACCTGTGGGTCGGTGGCGGCCTCTCGACCACGCCGCGCCTCGCTGAGCGCCTCGGCGTGTTTGTTGCTCCGGATGCTGTGGCCGATGCCTGGCACGGTGTCGTGTCGATCTTCCGCGACTACGGCTACCGCCGCTTGCGCAACAAGGCCCGCCTCAAGTTCTTGCTCGCTGACTGGGGGGCGGTGAAGTTCCGCCAGGTGCTCGAGGAGGAATACCTCGGCCGCGCGCTTCCCGATGGCCCCGCCGCGCCCACTCCGACGAAGCCCGGCGACCATGTCGGAGTGCACCG
>SCSV01000334.1 GCA_004297555.1 Salinibacterium sp. | reverse complement strand
CCGATAGCGTCGCATCCGTGACCTATATCGAAGCCGTGGGCCTGCGCAAGACATACACGCCCAAGGGCGCCTCGCCAGTGCATGCTCTCGATGGACTCGACCTCGTCGTTCCGCAAGGAACCGTCACCGCACTGCTCGGCCCGAACGGCGCGGGCAAGACCACGACGGTCAAGGTGCTGACGACGCTCATCACGCCCGATTCGGGCAGCGCGACCATCAACGGAATCGATGTGCTCGGGCATCCGGAGCGAATCCGGCCGATGATCGGCGTCTCCGGGCAATACGCGGCGGTCGATGAGAACCTCACCGGTTTCGAGAACCTCGACATGGTCGGTCGGCTCTACCACCTGGGGGCGGCGCAATCCCGGGCCCGCGCAAAAGAACTCATCGAGCTCTTCGACCTGACCGAAGCGCAGAACCGCCCGGTCAAAGGCTTCTCCGGCGGCATGCGCCGGCGCATCGACCTCGCCGGCGCTCTGGTCACCCGGCCTCAAGTGCTGTTCCTCGATGAGCCCACCACGGGCCTCGACCCGCGCAGCCGACTCGGCATGTGGGACATCATCACGAGCCTGGTGGGGGAGGGCACCACGGTGCTGCTGACCACCCAATACCTCGAAGAGGCCGACCAGCTCGCCGACAGCATCTCGGTTATTGACGATGGCAAGGTCATCGCCAAGGGCACCTCCGACGAGCTCAAAGCCTCGATCGGCGGCCAGCGCGTCGAACTGACCCTGGTTTCGGCGGATGACACGACCGCCGCCCGCGAAATCCTCACCCGGTTCGGCACTGCTGAGCCGACCGTGTCGAGCGACGGCCGGGCCCTGACCGTGAGCGCGGATGATGCTCCAGTGGCCCTGCAGCACATTCTCGCGGAGTTCGGCAGCCGGGGCATCCGCCTCTTCGATGCCGGGATGCGACGGCCCACCCTCGATGACGTGTTTCTGCGACTCACCGGTCACCGCGCGACTGCCGACGATGAGTCGGAGACCGTGGGCGGTTCGCGGGCCTCGAAGCGAGCAGCCGCGAAAGCAAGGAAGAACGCGAAGTCAGCAGGATCGAAGGAGGCAGCATGACGACCGCCGAAGCGCCGCCCGCTTCACACTCGCGGCTCGGCAACTGGCTGAGTGACGGCTGGATCACCACCCGGCGCAACCTGATCAAGATCAAACGCGTGCCCGACATCCTCGTCTACACGACCCTGCAGCCGATCATGTTCGTGCTGTTGTTCACCTATGTCTATGCCGGGGTCATCAAGATTCCGGGTAGCACCTACACCGAGTTCATCATGGCGGGCATCTTCGCCCAGACCGTCGTGTTCGGCTCGACGTTCTCCGGTTCCGCGATGGCCCAAGATCTCAAAGACGGAATCATCGACCGCTTCCGTACCCTGCCGATGAGCCCGTCATCCGTGCTCATCGGTCGCACGAACGGCGACCTCCTGATCAATGCGATCTCGATGACCGTCATGATGACAACGGGATTCGTGGTCGGCTGGCGCGTGCGTTCGAGCTTCCTTGAGGCGATCGCTGCCGTCGCGCTGTTGCTCCTCTTCTCCTACGCGATGTCGTGGATGATGGCGTTCATCGGCATGAGCGTGCGCAGTCCCGAGGTCATCAACAATGTGTCCTTCCTCGTGCTGTTTCCGCTGACATTCCTCTCCAATGCCTTCGTGCCGAGCGACACGCTGCCGACACCCTTGCGCATCTTTGCGGAATACAACCCAGTGTCGGCGCTCGTGCAGTCGGCGCGCGAACTCTTCGGCAACGTGCCGCCCCAAGCGGTGAAGTCGGATGTCTGGACTCAACAGAACCCCGAACTCACGGTGCTGATCGGCATCGCCCTGATGCTCGTGGTCTTCGTACCCCTGGCGAACCGGAAGTTCGCCCAGGTCAGTTCGCGCTAGAACATCTAGATTCCCCCAACGATCGGAAGGATTTGCGAGATGGTTCCTGAAATCAACTGGTGGGCAGTGCTCGCGGCGACGGCATCGAGCATGGTGGTGGGCTCGGTCTGGTATGCACGCAAGGTCTTCGGCACCCGGTGGATGCGATTGGCGAAGATCGACGAGAATGCGCCCAGCGAAGGTGCCGTAGCCGCGATCATCGTGACCCTCTTCGTGAGCTTTATCACGGCGGCGGTGCTCGCTGGCTCGGCCGCTCTCGCCCAGAATTTCTACCACGGCAACTTTCTGGTGAACTGCCTCGTGACCGCGGTCGTGCTCTGGGCGGGCTTCTCGGCGTCCCGCATCATCACGCACGACGTGTTCGAAGGGCGTCCCGCGAACCTGACGATCCTGAACCTCGCGCACGAACTCGTGACGGTTCTAGTCATGGCGCTTGTGATCGGGTTGTTCGGTATCAGCGCCGTCTGAGCTCGGAACGCGCCCGTTCGATCCGGCTAGTGAGGGTCCGCCCCGAACACGTGCCGCGATAGAGCTTGGATGTCCCGGTCGAGAACATCGAACTTGGCCGAGAACTTCGCGTCCATCGCCTCGAATCTGGCATCAATGGTTTCGCGTAGACCACCGATCTCGGCGCGAACACTTCCGACGTCGGCGCGAACACTGCCGACCTCGGCGCGAACACCGCCGATCTCTGCGCGAACACCTGCAATCGAGGCTGTGAGCGCTCTATGAAAGCTGGTGGTCACGATGCCAATCATCCCGAATGTGGCGGTGGCGAAGACGCCGATAAGCACCCAGGCCTGTGGCTCAGTCACGGTGAACATACCTCCATTGTTTCGCGAGCAATGCGAAAACCCTAGGAGGAATCCCGCGACTGGGAGTTGGCGAGGTGGGAACTGTGCGAAGGCTGCAATCTATGCGGCAGGTGGGGAGAAGAGCGCCCTCAGGGCCTTCTGGGGCGCCTTGAGGCTGATCTTCCTGACCCCCGTTGCTTTGGCGTAGCCTTGTGCGCTGCCCGACGCGCGCCGTTCTCGCCCCGAGCGTTCAGAGCAGCGGCCGCTCCCCGCGAGCTGTTCGCCGTGCGGCCGCGCACGATGCCGATGAACTCTTCGACCAGCGGCGTCGTGCGCTCGGTGGGCCAGACCAGCGCGATGGTCGTGCTCGGGGCATCCGTCAGCGGTCGTGAGATCACGTCGCGGCGACTGAGTGCGCGGGCGACCGATAGCGGCATCACGGCTACTCCCACGTTCGCGGCGACGAGTTCAATCGAGTCGGACCACTCGCCGTGGAGCACGGTGAAACCCTCGAGATCGGCAAGGACGACCGAGTCGAGGGCGTCGAGTTCGTGCTCCTTGGGCGCCACCACGACTGCGGTCTCTTCGTAGAGAGGAATCGCGCTGAATCCGTCGCCCCCCAGTGCCAGCGGGAGTCGCACGAGCGCAACGTCGGCGGAACCGTCGCGGAGCGCTGACTGAGCGTCGGCGGGGGAGAGCGGACGGAGTTCGAGCGGAACGGTCATCCGCTCGTTCCAGATTCGCGCCCATTTCGTCGGCGTGACGCCGATCACGAAGGCAACCGCGAAGGCAGCTGCTCGGGGCTCAGGCACGCGATCAGGCTACCCTTGGATGCGTATAGAAGGAGCTTCGTGCCAGAGCAGACCATGAAATCGGCAACCGCCGCCAAGAAACTCGGAGTGTTTCTCCCCGCCACTCCAGACGAGTTTCAGAGCCGGGAGGTCACGCGCTCGGAGTTTCTCGAATTGCAGTCCAACCCGCCCGAGTGGCTCGCCGAGTTGAGGCGCACGGGGCCGCACCCGCGCCAGGTCGTCGCGCAGAAGCTCGGGATCTCCACCTCCGGTCTCGGCCGCGCCGGCGCTCCCGACACCATGACGACCGCCGAGATCAAAGACCTGCTCGAGCGGATGCCCGAATGGCTCGTCGCCGAGCGCGCAACCCAGGCCGCGGTGCGCGAGGAGACCCTCCGCGTGAAGTTCGAAAAAGCCGCCAAGCAGAGCAGATGAGCTTGGCAGAGTGCATCCACGGACTCGATGAGGGTCTGTGCGACATCTGCTACCCGAAGGCGCGCCCCGAGCCTCGCGGTTCCGTTTCGGCCCGACCCAAGGTGCGTGCCGCTACGCCCAAGACTTCTTCGCGCCTGGCCCCTAGCGCCAAACCGGTCTCGACCGCCGATCGGCGCTTGTACCGAATGACGGCCATCGATGACCTCGAAGGCATACTCGCCCGCGGTGTGATTGACGACTCTGCCGGTGTAAGCGGCTGGATGGCGACGACCGAAACTCCTCCATCCGCCGACTTTGTTTTTCTCGTGACTGCCGCTGGGGCACTTGCACCCAATGCGCACGATTCGTCCTCATTTGAGGTGGTCACGCTTATCGGCGTTGCAAACGACCCGGTGCGAGATCGCGTGCGCGGCATTCTCACGGCTGCGGGATACGCGACCAAAGTCGCGGTGTATCCACCCTGGTTTGCCTCGAGCGACTAAGGGACGGTCATCCCTCAGCGCTTAACGGTGAACTCAGTCTCGCCCATTTCGCTCATGTCGCTGACGTCAACAGCCATCACTTTG
>SCSV01000333.1 GCA_004297555.1 Salinibacterium sp. | reverse complement strand
AGTCTCGGCGGGCTAGCCATCGCCCTCGCGTACCGCTGGATTCCGACCGTGTGGCCCACCTTTATCGGCCGCCAGGTGCTCGTGCCTGTCGCCGTTGCGGGGCTTTGGACCGCGCGCGAGGCGTGGGCGAGCGTGTGGCCATACGGCGGGTTCGCCTGGGGCCGCGTCGCACTCTCGCAGTCCGATAGCCCGATCTCTCCGCTCTTTGCCTGGCTCGGCGTCTCTGGCGTCAGTTTTGTCATGGTGCTTGTCATCGCCTCGCTACTCGAAGCGGTCGTGGGCCAGGACGCCCCGGCAAGGCGTGCACTCGTGCCGCTCGCGATAGTCGCCGTGCTCATCGCACTGCCGGCGTGGCCCATCGCGGCGACCGGCACGATGGATGTCGCGGCCGTGCAGGGCAATGGCAAGGCCGGCTACTTCGATCACCGCACCGACGGCGAACTGTTGCAAGCACAATTGGATGCCACAGCGCCGCTTTTCGGCCACGACCTCGACCTCGTCGTCTGGCCCGAAGGGGCGACCGACCGCAGCCCGCTCACCGACCGTTACACGGCCGAGGTGCTGGATTACGTTTCGACTCAGACCAAGGCGCCGCTCATGGCTTGGGCGGTCACCGAACGCGATGGCAAGCTCTACAACACCGAGATCCTGTGGCAAGCGGGTGAGGGTGCCCTCGATTTCTACGACAAGAAGCACCCGGTTCCGTTCGGGGAGTACGTGCCCGACCGCGCGTTCTGGACGCCATTCGCTCCCGATCTCATCAATCTGATCGGCCGCGACTACACCCCGGGCACCACCGACATGATCTTCACGGTCGACCACCATCGCATCGGCGTCAACATCTGTTTCGACATCGCCGATGACCAACTTCTGAAAGACTCGGTTGATGAGGGAGCGCAATTGATCGTCGCCTCGACGAACAACGCGGATTTCGGGATGACCGACGAGAGCGAGCAGCAACTGGCGATAGCGCGCATCCGGGCTCGTGAATTCGGCCGCACGGTGGTGAATATCTCTACCGTGGGCACGAGCGCGATGATCAGGCCCGACGGCACCATCGTTCGGCAATTGCCGCGCTATCACCCCGGCGTCATGCGGGCTACCGTTCCGTTGAGTGACACCCTTACACCCGCCGCCGTGTGGGGCCGTTCGATCGAGTGGTTCGTAAGCGGTCTGGGGCTGTCCACGCTCGCGCTTGCGGGACTGACCTCGAGGAGGCAGCGTGGCTGAACTCCTCGTCGTGATCCCGACCTACAACGAACGAGAGAGCCTCGCCGCGATCGTCGATCGCGTGCGCACAGCGATTCCTTCGGCGGACGTGCTCATCGTCGACGACGCGAGCCCGGACGGCACCGGAAAGATCGCCGACAATTTGGCTGCCAGTGACAAGTCCATTGCGGTTCTGCACCGTGCCGACAAGGAAGGCCTGGGCCGGGCCTATCTGGCCGCCTTCGATTGGGCGCTCGCGCGCGGGTACGTGTACGTCGCAGAGATCGATGCGGATGGCTCGCACGATCCAGCCGAATTGCCCCGGATGCTCGAACTGGCCGTCGCCGGGGCGGACCTGGTCATCGGCTCGCGCTGGGTACCCGGGGGAGCGGTGCTCAACTGGCCACCCTTGCGCCGCGCAATCTCGCGCGCTGGTAATACCTATGCGCGGATCGTGCTGCGCTCCCGCATCCATGACCTGACCGCGGGTTATCGCATCTTCCGCACCAGCGCCCTGCGCAATCTCGACCTGGTGCACGTGGCATCTCAGGGCTATTGCTTCCAAGTGGAGTTGGCGTGGTGGCTCGAGCAGACCGGCCACCTCGTGCAAGAGCACCCGATCACGTTCGTGGAACGCACGACCGGACGTTCAAAAATGCACTCCGGAATCGTGATCGAGGCACTCCTCAGAGTCACCTTATGGGCATTGAAAGCACCTTTTGGCGCTCGAAAACGAAGCGCAGTGGCGAGCTAGGCGCCGATCTTCTGCTTTCCGCGGCGAGCGCGCAGAACCTCAAGCCGCTCTTGGAGCAACTCTTCCAACTCGGCCCGGCTCCGCCGCTCGAGCAGCATGTCCCAGTGGCTGCGGGGCACCTTCACGTCGGCGTGATCGACCTCAACGGGCTGACCGTCGCTCGTGAGCAAGACGCCTTCCTGGCCGGTCTTAGGGGATTCCCAGTGCTGGGGAATCTCCGCATCGGCCGCGAACACGACCTCAAACGTGTTTCCGTCCGCGGAGCGGTACACGCTTCTCTTTCGGGGAGAAAACTCCACGCCCTCTTCGCTCTGTAAGCTCTGCGTGCCGAGTCTCATCCCGCGCAAACTGCGATCTGCCATTGTGTGGCCCCCTCTCTCGCGGTATACAACCAGTAATAGACCCGTTCTCTGCCCAAACCCCAGCGGCCCCGCCCCGTTCACAGGCAGTTCACAGCGCGCTCTAATGTTGGTTGCGAAATTCCTCGACGACCGCGAGGGCGAGGTCGGCGCGATCGGTCACCAGACCATCGATTCCTAGTTCGAGTAGTTCGCGCATCCGGCCCGGATCGTTGACCGTCCAGACGTGCATCTCAACGCCCAAAGCGTGCAATTGCCGAACTATCCGGGGAGTGGTGATGCGCATGCCGAGGCCGCGCTCGGGTACCTGCACCGCGACCAGTCCGCGCAGTGCGAGTTTCATCACCCCGGTCATCCCGAGCTTCCCGGCCAGCAATGCGGGAACAAATCGACCCGCCGATGCTGACGATGCGACTCCCGGCAACGCGCGCGCGGCCGCCGAGCGACGCCCCTCGTTGAACGAGGTCACAAGCACCCGGTCGACCGCGCCCGCCTCGCGAATCGCACGCACAGTCGGCTCGACGGCATCCTGTGCCTTGATGTCGATATTGAAGCGGATGACCGCAAACTCGCCGAGCGCATCGTCTAGCGAGCAGAAGCCCTCGCCCCGCCCGAGGTCGAGGTTCGAGAGTTCGGCGAAAGTCAGCTCGTCGACGCGTTTGTCGATGCCGGCGAGTCGCCGCAGGTCGGCGTCGTGGCTGAGGACCGCCACGCCGTCACTGCTCGAGTGCACGTCGGTTTCGATGTAGTCAACCCCCGCCGCCACGGCAGCACGGAACGCGAGCATGGTGTTCTCGGGGGCAGCCAGTGCAAGCCCCCGGTGGGCGAACACCCGGGGTGGCGCGGGGGAGAGGTACCGCGATGCGGTATTACGTGGCGCCAGGAGCCTTACCTCCGAAGAAGCCCTGGCTGATGCCCTTGAGCGCTTCGGTGAACTCGGAGGGGATAATCCACATCTTGTTGGAGTCGCCCTCGGCGAGCTTGGGCAGGGTCAGCAGATACTGGTACGCGAGCAACTGCGGGTCGGGGTTTCCGGCGTGGATGGCTCCGAACACCGTCGTGATCGCCTTCGCCTCACCCTCGGCGCGCAGCACCGCGGCCTTGGCGTCACCTTCTGCAGAGAGGATCGCCGCCTGGCGTGCGCCCTCAGCGGTGAGGATCGCCGACTGCTTGGTGCCCTCAGCGGTGAGGATCAGCGCGCGGCGGTCACGCTCGGCGCGCATCTGCTTCTCCATCGAGTCCTGGATCGAGAGGGGCGGGTCGATCGCCTTGAGTTCGACCCGGCCGACGCGAATACCCCACTTTCCGGTCGCCTCATCGAGCACGACGCGCAGCTGTCCGTTGATGTTGTCGCGGCTCGTGAGGGCCTCTTCGAGGTTCAGACCACCGACGACGTTACGCAGCGTGGTCGTTGTCAGTTGTTCGACAGCGCCGAGATAGTTCGCGATCTCGTAGGTCGCGGCACGGGCATCCGTCACCTGGAAATAGACCACGGTGTCGATCGAGACGACGAGGTTGTCTTCGGTGATCACCGGCTGGGGCGGGAATGACACGACCTGCTCACGCATGTCGATGAGCGGGCGCACCCGGTCGATGAACGGCACGAGGATGTTCAGGCCCGGCAGGAGGGTCTTGTGGTACTTGCCGAGGCGCTCGACCACGCCAGCGTTGGCTTGCGGGATGATGCGGATGGCACGGAACAACACGGTGAGAACGAAGATCGCAACAATCGCGATCAGCACGATCACGAAAATGTTGCCGAGGAGTTGGCTCACGACGCGGTCCTTTCAGCGGGTACGACCACGGCGGTCGCCCCTTCGATTGCAGTAACGGTGACAAGTTCGCCTTCGACCAACGGGCGACCCGACATGAGTCGTGCGGTCCAGGTCTCGCCGTTGGCAAGTTTGACGTGGTTGGCGTTGCCGGAGAAGTCGTTGGTGACGACACCGTCGAGGCCGATCAGAGCGTCCACATTGCTCCGCGTGGGGTCGCCGCCGCGCTTGAGCGCTTTCAGCAACCGCGGTCGCACCGCGAACAAGAGCAGCAACGAGAGCACTGCGGCGACGATTGCCTGGAGCAAGAAGGGCGCGCCGAGAAGATCAGAGATCAGGCCGCCGGTACTGCCGATCGCGAGCATGAGAAAGGTGAATTCCAGGGTCGTCATCTCGATGATGCCGAACAGGAGAATGAGACCGATCCAAATCACCCACGCGTAGTTCACCAGCACGTCCACTGCCACCACACCTCTCGCGTGTCGCTCGTGCACTGAAACTATCACCTCAGCCGGTCTCGGCAAGCAAACCGGTATTGGTAGTCTCGGATGCTGTGAGCTCCTCCTCGACTAACCCCCTGGCCCCTGGTTCCCTCGACGGCAAGCGCGTCCTCGTCACGGGCTCGTCCCGCGGCATCGGGGCAGACACCGTCACCTATTTCGCAGGCGCTGGCGCCCGGGTTGCCGTCAACTACCGCAACAAAGAGGCGCGGGCGCTCAAGCTCGTCAGTCAGATCGAAGAGGCGGGCGGGTCCGCGATCGCGGTCGGCGCCGACCTCACCGACGCGGCCTCCGTGGCATCCCTCGCCGACACGATCAAGACCGCGTTCGGCGGACTCGACATCCTCGTGCTCAACGCCTCCGGCGGCATGGAGAGCGGCATGGCTGCCGACTACGCCATGCAATTGAATCGGGATGCCCAACTCAACTTCCTCAAGGCGATGCTGCCGCTGCTCAGCGCCGGCTCCCGCGTGGTCTTCGTGACGAGCCACCAGGCGCACTTCATCAAGACGGTCGAGACGATGCCCGAGTATCTACCGGTGGCCCTCAGCAAGCGAGCCGGCGAGGATGCCTTGCGCGCTCTCATCCCGGAGCTGGATGCTGCCGGCATCGAGTTTGTCGTCGTCTCCGGCGACATGATCGAGGGCACCATCACGGCGACCCTCCTACAAAGGGCGAACCCGGGTGCGATCGAGGCGCGCAAGGAGGCTGCGGGCCGGCTGTACAACGTCGGCGAATTCGCCGCCGAGGTCGCTCTCGCTGCGGTCGAGCCCGTGCCGGCCGACCACACCCGCTATGTGGGCGACATCTCCGACTTCCAGCGCGCGTAATGGCCGAGGAGGTGCCACCCGCCGGGGTGCATCGCCTCACGAGTCGCGTGCTGCTCTTCGACCGCGATGGCCGGGTGCTGCTGTTTCTCACCGCGGCGCCTGACACGAGCGGAGTAGCTCGTTGGCTCACCCCCGGCGGGGGAGTGGACCCCGGCGAAACACACCGCGAAGCTGCCCTGCGCGAATTGCGCGAAGAAACCGGACTCATTCTCACGAGTCTCGGTGCGCCGATCTGGGCGCACGATTTCGACGTAATGTGGGACGCCGCGGACCACGCCACGGGCCACGCCGAGTTCTACGTGGCCGTTGTTGAGGCCTTCGAGCCGAGCGACGAACTCTGGACCGACGATGAACGCATCGACGTCCTTGCACACCGGTGGTGGACTCTCGACGAGCTCAGCACCACGACAGAACTCTACGAACCCGCTGAACTGCCCGAGATCATCCGCACACAACTGCCGTTGCCGGGGTGATCGGCTGTCGCACAGCGCCGCCGACAGTCATCCGATAATGCACATTATGTCAGTTCGACCTCGGACGGGCGCTGGCCGACCCCCGACTCCGAAGGTCTGACCAGATATCTCCAGCTCATGACCATTGATGCGGTGGTTTCGGCGCTTGACGCTCTAACGATTCAGTCGAGCGGCAGCCGCATCCGCTGCTGGCCGAGGCCGGCGCGGATTGTGTCACGTTCCCCCGTGGCTGTGAAGCCGCAACTCTCATAGAGAAGGCGGGCGGCGTCGTTTCCGTCGGCGATCCAAAGGGCGATGGAGGGGGCCGAAGCATCGCGTGCCCACGTCACCAGACCCTCGATCAGCGCCTTGCCGACGCCGCGACCGCGCGTTTCGGGAGCCACCCACATGGCGACCACCTCACAGCCGCCCCGTTCATGCTCGTCGGGGATGCCCGTGGCCGTCCCGACGATCGCCCCACCCTCGGAGGCGAGTAGCTGGTGCCCTGTGACGAGTCGTTTTCGCCAGACTCGGTCCGGGAACGCGAGCTCGCGCTCGAGCGTGGATGAGAAGGCATCGGGTGTATCAGCCAGCGCGCGCAGTCTGATTTCGCGGCACTCTCGCCAGTCCTCCAGAGCCGCCCGTCGGACATCCATGGTTGAACGCTAGCGGATGCGCCCATTCTCACCCCATCTCTCTCTTGTTCTAGAAGCCATCGATCCACCGACTCTGGAGCCACTCGGCACGCCTCTCCCCCTGATTGACGGATGCCGTCACTGCTCGTTTAGTTCACATTGAGGATGCTCCCCCAGATGGTCGATGCCGATCGCATTCGCGAGGCCGTGCTGAGCCTGCTCGCGGACGGCCCGGACCGTGTCCGTGCAAAGTCACTCGGCGTTGACATTCGCCGAAACGATGGGGCCCTCGTTGCAGCGGACGTGCTCGCAGACTTCGCGGCCCGCGCACGTCGCACTCGGGTATAGACCTGACGCTTTGGCGGCTTCCGATGGTCGCCCTCGTTGATCTCGATCCGGCTGTCAACCCGACGGAGGCCAGCGCGCGTTGTAAGAGCGAGAGGCCGCACCCCGCGGCATCCAATAACGAAAGCCAGGATGATGAACCTCAAGCACCTTGTCGCCGGCACCGTCGTCACGGCTGCCGTCAGCACCGCCCTCGTGCTCGGAAGCGCCGTCGGCGCCCAGGCGAGTATCTTTCCCACGCCGACCCCGATCGGACCAGGATCGTTCAGCGACCCGATCTACACGAATCCGAGCCTGCCCGGCTTCCACCTGCCGAAGGAACTGTGGACCAAGTACGGGCCGCAAGTGCAGCCGAAGCGCGTGCATCCATACTCGCACGTGCTCGACTGCTCGGACGTGTTCTCCGCAGACTCCAACAATGCTCTCGCCAGCGAGGGGTACGTGCTGACGAGCGACCACGCGATCCACGCCACCGCGGACTACTCGCAGCTAATCGATCTGCTGAACGCGGGCACGAGCATCAGCTGCCGCTGGGTGCAGGACTCGACCGGCGCGATCGTCGACGTGACGACTGCCATCCGGGTGGATGACGGAGCCTTCGCGTCGCGCCTGCGCAGCACCGGGTTCGCCGAGCCCGGCCCTACGCAGGGCTTTCACCGCACCGACGCCGACGGACGTACCGAGACGTCAACGTTGCGGTCGGCCAGGGAGGTGTCGACCTGATCACTTTCGACTGGGACCGCACCGACCTGACGTTCCTGTTCCAGGACCTCGAAATGACGTTCTGGGACGCGAACCGCTAGGCGCGCCCACTCAACGGCCCCGGCATCCGACTCTGGATGCCGGGGCCGTTTGGTACCTTCACCGCATCCCCAGCTTGATCCCCCTCCTCGCGTTCGACGGGCTGCGCAGCGGGCCGCTGCCCCCAGCGCCCTCGGGAATGCCTAATGCAGGTGTGGGATGTATACGAGCTTCTGTGTCCGGCCGTCGAGCACGGTCGACTCCACGAGCTCCAGGTCGAACTCAGGCCCGTCGTGAAACAGCGAGGCGTAGCCTGCCCGTCCCGTGATGGCCGGAAAGACCATGATCTCGATCCGATCGACGAGCCCGGCGGCGAGAAGGGCGCGATTCAGCGAGATGCTGCCGTGCGAGCGCATGGGAATGTCCGTCTCACGCTTCAGGCGCGCTAGCGCGGTCACCGCATCCTCATTGATGAGCGTCGAGTTCTGCCAGCCGAGCGGTTCCCTGAGCGTGCTTGAGAACACGATCTTTGGCAAGGTGTTGAGGCTGTCGTAGTACGGCTCGTCGTACTCGACGACAAACGTCCTGAACTCCCGGAACGTCGTGGCACCGAACACGAGCACTTGATCTTGCGCGAACGTGCGCATCCGGTCCTCGATGAGTTCAGGGCCCTCCTTGCCCCAATACCCGGGCCAGCCTTTCGCCGAGCCATTACCGTCAAGACTGCTGAAGAAGTCGACCGTGAAG
>SCSV01000332.1 GCA_004297555.1 Salinibacterium sp. | reverse complement strand
GCCCGTGATGAGCTCCGTCGTCTCGTCGGGCAGATTCAATGCCCAGAAGCGGCTGCGGCTGCGGTGAGGCAGAAGGCGAGTCTCCTCGATGTCCTCGAACTCGATCTCGCGCTCCGCTTCGGCGTAACGCGAGCGCATTTCAGGCGCCGGAAGGTCGTGACGCTCGGCGGGACGCGGTGGTGCCCAAAGCAGGTTGTCGACCGGCGCGGGAGCCCAGCCGGTGCCGGGCTGAGCGGCGGTGCCGATGTTCGGCGGCGGCGCATCCGCATAGCTCGTGTAGGTGGGCTGGGCGAACGTTGGCGGTTCGGCATAGGCCGTGTACGGCGGTGGAGCGTCCGCATAGCCGGGATACGCGCGGTTCGGCTCAGGCCGATAGCTCGCCGAAGCGAAGTCGGCGTCCAAATCCAATGACCACGCCATGCAGTTCTTGCAAAACTGCATTCGCGCTTCCAATGTGTAACCACACTGTGCACAGTTCATGAGTCCCCCCCGGGTTCATGCAACATCGTATTCCGCGCCCACGTCTCCCCTGACGAGTCCCCTAGACTGCGCGGTTCACCAACGCTAGCAACAATCAGCTACGGCGCGCCAGCAAAAATTTGGCGCAGGATACCCCCTAATCGGGAGCGGAATCCGCGTTCCGATTCTCGATGCGCAGCTTGATAACGCTCGCCACGGTGGCGATTGTCATGGCTGCAAGGATCACCGCAAGGGAAACCGGAGTGGAAATCTCGGGTGCCCAGTCGACTGGGTGGCCACCGTTGATGAAGGAGAGCTCGTTGTCGTGCAGTGCGTGCGCGATGAGCTTGGCCCCAATGAAGGCAAGCACGAAGGCAATGCCATAGCGCAGGTAGTCGAGCTTCTCGATAAGGTCGCCGAGCAAGAAGTAGAGCTGGCGCAGGCCCATGAGCGCGAAGATGTTCGCGGTGAACACGATGAACGGCTGCTGCGTGATTCCGAAGATCGCCGGAATGGAGTCAAGCGCGAACACCAGATCCGTTGTGCCGATGGCGACGAGCACGATGAGGATCGGCGTGAACATGCGAGTGCCCTCATGCACGGTACGCAGGCGCATGCCGTCGATGCGCGGCGCAATCGCGATCCGCTTGCGCAAGAACCGGATGACGCTGCTCTCGGCTTCCTCCATGTCTTTCTCGCTCTGCCGCGCTTGCTGAACCGCGGTGAAGACGAGAAACGCGCCGAAGAGGTAGAAGATCCAGGAGAAGGCATGGATCAACTCCACGCCCAGAAGAATGAAGATGCCGCGCAGAACGAGCGCGATGATTATGCCGACCATCAGCACTTCTTGCTGGTACTTCTTGGGCACCGAGAATCTCGCCATGATGATGACAAACACGAAGAGGTTGTCGATCGACAGGCTGTATTCCGTCACCCAGCCGGCGATGAATTCCAGCGCGGAAGTCGGATTGCCGATCATCCACATCGCGCCGGCAAAGACAAGCGCGAGCAGAACATATACGGCGACCCAGATCGACGACTCGCGCGTGCTCGGGACGTGCGGGCGGCGGTAGGCCAGCACCAGATCGGCGATGAGAATGCCGACCAGAATGACGAGGGAAGTGATTTCGAAGGCGACCGGTAGAACGGTGTGCATCCTTGGAAAGTTCCTAATGGTTATAGTGACCCCAGCGGGATTCGAACCCGCGTTACCGCCGTGAGAGGGCGGCGTACTAGGCCACTATACGATGGGGCCTCACGACAACTACACGAGTATGCCATATGGCCCAGTTCGGGCCAAACGACGTAGCGCCCGAGACTGCGGAGGGTATCGATTGAGAACGCTGTTTCGCACCGCGATCGCGATGGTTCTCGTGGTCGTGCCGGCGGCCGCGCTCACAGGTTGCGACGTGCTGGCGCCCACCCGAAATGCCGACGGCCATATCGCGCACACGATGATGTTGAGCGCCACCGACATGGTGGTCGATGACTGTTTCACCTTCACCAACCCGTCCGATGTGTCGCAAGCGCAAGTCACCCCTTGCAACCAGCCGCACGCCCTGCGGGTCATCGGCCAAGGGCGACTCTCCGAAGAGCGCGTGGCCCTCGATGGTGGTCTTCAGACTGCTCTGGCAGCCGCGTGCAAGAACGACTTCGCGGCGTTCCGGGCGAGCCATCCGGGCATCCGCAAGCTGCAGTTCATCGTCTCGACCCGACAGCAGGGCGGCGAGACCGTGACGCTCTATTCGTGCGTGTCGACCGACCGGGTTGGCGCCGCTTAGTTCTCGGACTGCGCAAGCACGGTGAGCGCGTTCGGCACGACTTCGACGTCGATGGGGAGCGCACCAACGCGCTCGCCATCCGCATAAGCGACGACGCCGTCCGCTTCGATCCGGATGCGCTTGGCGCGGTACACCGCGACCCGCCGGTCAGTCACGTGCGTGCCCTTGAACACGCGCGGGAAGATGCGCAGGAAGGCGATGCGCGAGAGCGCCTGCACCACGAGCACATCGAGCAGGCCGTCATCGAGGCGGGCATCGGGCGTCACTTTCATCCCGCCGCCGAGCGAGGTGTTATTGCCGATGCTGATGAGCGCCCCAGAGGTCAGCAGCTCCCGCCCGTCGAGCACGAGCCGGTAGGCGATCGGCTTGAGCTTGGCCAGTTCGAGCCCCAGCGCGATCAAGTAGCGGCTCGGTCCTTTGGGGTGGTGCATCGAATTGGCTTGTTCGTTGACGATCGCGTCGAACCCTGCCGAGAGCACGCAGGCGAACCAGCGGGTCTTCGAATCGCCGTAGTGGATGAGCGCCGCGTCGATCTGTCGGGTGGGCTTGCCGAGCGCGACAACGAGCGACTCGATCGCCGCTTCGGTGTCTCCCACTGGCACGCCAAGGCCCCGAGCCATGTCGTTGCCCGTGCCCGAGGGCACCACGCCGAGTGGCACGCCCGTTAGGGCGAGGAGGTTCGTGCCGAGGTTGATCATGCCGTCCCCGCCGACGACGATGAAGGCGTCCGGCTTGGTTGCCACAGCTTTTCGGCCGGCATCCATCAGGCTCCCGAAATCCGGCTCGAGCAGCTCGGTGACCTCGTGGCCCAGTGCACGCAGTGCCTCGACGACGCGCGGGCCGACGCTTCTACCCTTCCCGAACGAGGCGTTCGGATTGATCGCTACTGTCAGGCGAAGCGGAGTCATCGTCACGCCTCAAGTATGTCGCGTGAGGCTGGCGCAGGCGGCGAAGCAGCTGGGCGTTGAGCGCGACGATCACGGTCGAGGCCGACATCAGAATTGCTGCCACTGCCGGTGCCAATAGGATGCCCGCGCCGAACGCCACCCCGGCCGCGAGTGGGATCCCGACCAGGTTGTAGCCCGTCGCCCAAAACAGGTTCTGCAATTCTTTGCGCCACGTCGCGCGGCTGAGCGCGATCGTCGCCGCGACCCCGACCGGGTCGCTTGAGGCGAGCACGATGCCGGCCGACTCGATCGCGACATCCGCGCCGGCGCCGATCGCGATGCCGATATCGGCTTGCGCCAGAGCGGGAGCGTCGTTGACCCCATCGCCCACCATGGCGACTCGAGAGCCGTCCTTCTGCAGGCGCGCGACGACATCCGCCTTCTCGCCGGGGAGCACCTCGGCGTAGACCTCTTCGATGCCGAGGGTCGAGCCGATCCATTCGCCAACCAAGTGCGAATCGCCCGTGAGCATTGCAACTCGAATGCCGCGACTCTTCAGCAGCGCGACGGCTTGTGCCGATTCGGGCCGAATCGCGTCGGCGAGCGCGATGAGTCCGAGCACCTCCTCGCCGGACTCGACATAGACGATCGTCGCCCCGGTTGCCGCGTGCTCGCTCGAGGCCAGCACGAGCTCGGGCGGCAGGGTCAGGCCGCGTTCGTTGAGCACACGCCGCCCGCCGACAGTGACCGGGCGGCCGAGGATAGTGGCTGTCGCGCCCCGGCCGGCTTGCGAACGGAACCCGGTGGCGCGTGCTGCGTTCGCCTGGCCACTCGCCGCCGCCGCGACAATGGCCCGCGCGATCGGGTGCTCCGATCGGGCCTCGACCGCGGCGGCGAGCGCGAGCACCTCCACCTCGTCGTGGCCGTCCGCGGCAACTACATTGGCGACTTCTTGCACGCCAGTGGTGAGCGTTCCGGTCTTGTCGAAGAGCACCACGTCAACCGCCCGGGCCTCCTCAAGAGCAGCCCGGCTCTTCACCAGAATGCCGTTTCGCGCGCCGAGCGACGTCGAGATCTGCGCGACGAGCGGAATCGCCAGACCGAGGGCGTGCGGGCACGCGATCACGAGCACACTCACCACCCGCTCGAGCACGAACGAGGGGTCGTCGGGTCGCAGCAGCATCCAGATCACCAGCGTGAGGATGGCGGATGCGACGGCCACGTAGAAGAGCAGGGCGGCGGCACGGTCGGCGAGCAGTTGGGTGGGTGACTTGCTGGCTTGGGCATCCCGAACCAGCTTCATGATGCCCGCAACGGCGGTCTCTGCGCTCGACTTGGTCACGCGAATGGTGAGGGCGCCGTCACCGTTCACGCTACCCGCGATGACAGCGGACCCGACGATCTTCTCAACGGGAGTGGATTCGCCCGTCAGCAACGATTCGTTGACCGCGGATGAGCCCTCGACGACCTCGCCATCGATCGGCACTGCTTCGCCGGGACGCACGAGCACCCAATCGCCGACCACGAGTCGCTCGACCGGCACGCTCATGATGTGGTCGCCGTGCACCATGTCCGCCTCGTCGGGCAGCAGTTTCGCCAACTCGCCAAGCGCATCGTGCGCACCCGACACCGCTGACATCTCCAACCAGTGCCCGAGCAGCATGATCGTGATGAGCGTCGCGAGTTCCCACCAGAAATCCATGCCGGCGAGGCCTGCCGTGACGGCGACGCTGTAGCCGAGCGCCACCACGATCGCCAGCGAGATGAGAGTCATCATCCCCGGTTGCTTGGCTCGCAACTCGGTGACCGCGCCCCGCAGAAAGACGAGTCCGCCGTAGAAGAAGATAGCGATGCCGAAGATCGCGGGAATGAATTGGCTGCCGGGAAAACGCGGCCCGTCGAGCCGCAGGATCTCTTGTAGCCCTTGCGAGAAGAGCAGCGTCGGCAGGGTCAGCGCGAGGCTCACCCAGAACCGGCGGCGGAACAGCGCCGGGTTGTGGCCGGCATGCTCGTCGTGGCTGGCGTGCTGGTCGTGGCCTGCGTGCGGGTCGTGCGCGTGGGCTTCGTGAGCAGCATGGTCGTGCGTGCCTTGCTCGTG
>SCSV01000331.1 GCA_004297555.1 Salinibacterium sp. | reverse complement strand
CGTCGCGCGGACGACGTCGGTTTGAGCAACGTCAGGATACTGGATGATGCGGTTGTTCCAGTACGGATCGCGATGGTCAGAGCCGAGCTGTTCCGGATGGGCCTCGTAGAAGGCCACCAGGTCATCACATACGTCGGGCGCCACAAGGTCTTCCACGAGGAGGAAGCCGAGCGCCGCGGCTTCTGCTGCCGTGCGGACTTCGCGCGGCGATCTGCCGGATGGGAGAACGCCGTCGACGTGGAATGTTGAAGGCGGGGAGGGCTCCCTCTCGACCAACTGAGGCGCCTTGGTCCGTAGCTTGTTGATGTGCTGTTCGGGTGAGGGCGAAACCGCGCCCGGCGCCTGGGCGCCCTTGAAGTAGAACCGGCGCCAGGGGGTCTTGGTGGCGTCGGGGTCACCAGCCGACAAGCGCTCGAGGAAGGCTCTCCGGTCATGCGTCCA
Organism: Salinibacterium sp.; assembly: GCA_004297555.1. Classification (GTDB taxonomy): domain Bacteria; phylum Actinomycetota; class Actinomycetes; order Actinomycetales; family Microbacteriaceae; genus Rhodoglobus. The sequence goes on along the minus strand of SCSV01000331.1, from coordinate 1,398 downwards.
GGCGGCCAGATCGGCCTGCACCTCCGGAGCGTCCCCGATCTTAAGCTCCAGGGGCTCGCACGCCTGAATTTCCTGAAGCTGCGTCGGCGTGATGAAGCAGAACGCCTCGCCGGCTTCGAACCGGACCTTCCCCGGTCGCGTCAGCTGCCAGTTCATCGTGAAGGGGTAGGGAAGCCAATCAGACTCGATGATCCCCGACAGCGCGCAGATGCCATCCTTCGGCTGGTTCGGCGAAGCGATGGCCCAAAGGCTGTAGCCCGGCGAGGATCGGAAGAGCCAACCGGTTTCGAACGTCACGATGCCCTGGGCGAAGTTGGACAGGGCGAACCTGCGGTCGGCCGGGTCGTCCGGTGTGATCGTCAGGGCGTCGATCGAGGGGCCGCCGTCCCACTCGATAGTGACGCCGGTCGGGCAAAGCATCTCCCAGCCCGCAGCATTGGCGGTCGAAACCGGTAGGCAGCGATAGGCGTGCCTGTTCCGGTCGAAGATTTCGCGGTCGGGTCGAGCCGGAGCCAGGGGGACGGTGTAGTCGCCGAGGCGGTGGCAGGTAAGTTCGAACGGCATGGGGGGATTCCCGAGTTTATGCGCCATAGGTCATGTTCTGAGTTAGCGGGCGAATAACGGCAGCCCGGTAATATCGCCGCGCGGGTCCAGGGGGCCGCGCACTGGCCGGGGAGGGCGCGGTAGCGCCTCGGCAGCGCGCCGGGCAGTCCGCGTGAGGGCGAAGGCGTAGGCGTGGACGCCGGCGGCCTTGCGAGCGGTCAGGAAGCCCGATTCAGCGAGGCCTGCGAACCAGCCACGAAGGTCGTGGTCTTTGGGGGGCGGAGCGCCCTTTCGGACAAGGGCGTCTACCCCGCCCGCCGCGCCACGCTCACCATTGCGGATCTTGGAGATGGTGCGCGCAGGGAAGACCTGGCCGTCTGGGGTCATGAGGACCCGCCGCGAGGGGCGCTGGCCACGGTAGGAATTCGGACCGGCGTAGGCGTAATAGATATGACCCACGTGCCCGACGTGAATTTGCGATCCGCTGGGACCGAAACGAGGTGTGGGATCGGAGTAGGCCGTCACAGCCTCGACGGCGGGGCGGGCCGCCCGAAGGGCAGCGAATGCCCTTCGAAGCATCCAGGTCTCGCCGTTCGACGCCACCTCGTCGAGCAGCACGAGCCTGCCGAGCTCGACACCCGCGCTTGCCGGCAGGCCCGTGTGAAGCGGCAGGGCGGCCGCCTGCACAGGGACCGTGAACATCGCAACGCCGACGAGGCGCGAGGCGGGGCGCGCGTTCCTGAAGAGGCCGACGGCCACCCTGCAGGGCGGGCTGGAGCCGAGGTAATGGTGCGCCTCGACAAAATCGCGGGCCGCCCGGCGCGGAATCTCGGCCACGGCGAACTCTGTCGGGTC
>SCSV01000029.1 GCA_004297555.1 Salinibacterium sp. | reverse complement strand
TCGATGCTCTGGGGACAATCTCCAACCTATCTATCTTCGAAGGCAAGTACAAGCCTAAGTCTCATACTTGCAGAGGTTGCGGCTTATTCTCCGAGACGCCTAACGAGAAGATGACTGACGTGAATATTGCCGCTGAAATGCTCATGGACGCATTTGACGACCTGTTCGACACTGCGTTTCTAATCTCGGGAGATTCTGACTTAGTCCCTCCTGTAAGACACGTCCTTAAGCGCTTTCCGGACAAGAGGATAGTCGCGATTTTTCCGCCAAAACGCATCTCTAAAGAGATGCGCTCGATAGCGTCGACCAGCCTTCATGTTCGCCCGGCAGAATTGAGAAGGTGCCAGTTTCCGGATCGCATTGAGAGGAATCCCGCGCCGCCGCTTTTTCGCCCGCTGCGGTGGCGCTGAAAGGGGGTGCCCATGGTTAGCAGGAGGCGTCCGGGGCGCTTATCGGCGACGAACATAGGCGCCCAGCGAACAAAGAAAAAGGCCGCCCGTCTTCCCCCGAGTCTAGCCAACGAGGGAGCGAAGACGTTCGGCCCGAGTCATACCACTAGGGGTTGCAGACCCTAGCTTACGGCCTACGAAGACGCGTAGGCGCGCGTCCTCGTTTCCCGCCTATCTTAAGGCCGCCGTCAAGGCGGCCTATCTTTTTGTCTTTCGACGCCGTGAGCACGACTCGCGCAAGCGCTTCAAACCGCCCGAAACTACCGTCGTCCTCTATCAGCTCGGCGGGCGGCGGGGGATCGCCCCGCAGCCTTACCGCGCTCCTGACGCGGCTTGCGGGTGCGGGCTTGGCGCGCTTCACCTTTCCGCCTCCATGGCCCCAACAAGGCCCTTGTAGGTGAGCCGCTTGCCGGCGACGCGGCCGAGCACCTTATCGAAGCGCTGGCCGTCGTTCTTCTTCCGGTTGTTGTAGCGGTAGACCTGCTCATCGACGTACGCCCCGAGGTGGAAGGGCTCGACGCTGATGTAGGTGCCGTTGAGGCAGCGCTTCAAGAGGCTCCAGAAGTTCTCGATTCCGTTCGTGTGAACCTGACCGCGAACGTACTCGTCAACGTGGTTCACGTACTCGTGGACGAAAGCGCTCATGAACTTCCCGTGATAGCTCGGGTTCTCATCGGTGAAGACCTGCGAGCCTTCCGGAACGTGCGCTTCGATGACGGCGCCGAGCGTGGCGGCGGTCGTGTCAGGAACGACTCCCGCGCGAACTTCGCCGCCGCGCTCCAGGAGCCCCATGACGATCGCCTTCCGCTCGAAGTTCTTCCCCGCCGCCTTGAGCTGGGCGCGCTTGCTCTTCGACATGTTCTTGACCTTGCCGCCGACGAACGTCTCGTCCGACTCGACAGGAGCGGAGCCCGAGAACTGCGGGGCGACGAAGCCGCCGTCGCTCATCGCGAGCCGGATCCGGTGAAGGAGGAACCACGCGGTCTTCTGAGTCACGCCGAGGGCGCGGTGAATCTCGTAGGAGCTGATTCCGTTCTTCGCGTTCGCTATGAGCCAGATCGCGGCAAGCCACTTGTCGAGCTTGATCGGGCTGTCTTCCATGACCGTCCCGACCTTGACTGAGAACTGGCGCTTACAGGGGCGGCACTTCCAGCGCTCGACCGAAGCCATGAAGTAGACGTCGCCTTCGCACGCGCCGCAGTCGGGGCATGAGACGCCGTCGGGCCAGCGCAGGCCCTTCATGTACTCCAGGGCCACGCCGGGACGGCCGAAGTAGCGGATAGCTTCGAGGAGGGTGCGGGGCTTGCGGTCGCTGTCCATGCCCTCAATGTAGGGCCGGAACGCTGGTTAGTCAAGTATATTATTGCCGAAAAGGTCATCGGGGAAATCGAACGGTTGACCGGAAAAATCGCCGCCTAAAGGGAGATTGGCAAGGCGCGGGCTGGCGGCACGAGCTACGGACTGGCGAGAATCGGCAGGCATGGTGTGGAGAGGCGCGTCTGACGAGAAAAGACGTGCATTGGTAATGGCAGGAGCGATAAGACGAGACGACTCACGACAAGGACGGTCACGGAGGGATCTGGCCGGTCTGACTAGGCGCGAACTGTTAAGACGTGGTGTCGAGTGCTGAGGACAGGACTGAAGAGATGTGGCGCAACAGGAATGGCAAGGACTGTCTCGGAAAGCCGCGGCGAGCCGACTCCTGGCAACGGACTGGACAGGCAGGAGAGGCAGATTGCGGTCGGTTACGGCTAAGCTAGTTGAGACGAGACGCGGCAAGACAGGATTGGGATGGCGTGAAGAGTTGAGTCGCGACTGGAAGAGGCAAGACCTGAATAGGCAGGAACGGATTGGACCGACTCGGCGAGTCTAGGTCGGATACGGCTGGGCAGGAGAGGCGCAGCGCGGACGGGCACGCAATGGTTTGGAGCGGATAGACTCGGATGGCCCGGGGCGGCTGCCTTCGCAGCCGCCACTATCCGTCACCGCTCGGGCGCACTGACCGCCCTCGCCTCGATCTGATCCGCCACCGTTTTAGCGAGCGTGGCGATCTTCCGGAGCAGATGCGCTTCGCCCTTAGCGGACGGGCCACCGCACTGCTTCGCGCGTCGCCAGAGATCAACGGCGGAGACGAGGCGATCGGTGGGGTTGCCGCGCTCGCGCTTCACCCCTTGCCCCCCGCGAGCGCCAGGAGGCAAGCTGTCTGCCGTCGTTTCGCTTTATACCGTCTACCGTAGACCCGCTGGCCTACGCGACGGCACTCCATGCACCGTCGCCTGCCGCCCTTTGTCGTCAGGCAGGGGATCACGATTGCGGTCACGGCTTCGCCTCCAGCGCGCATTGCAGCTCGCGCTTACACCGCGCTCGTCCGTCCCGCTTACCAGCCTCGTACGCATGGAGCACGCAGGCGCGCTCGTCCGTCCCGCCGCCTTCGGTCACGTCGAGCACGACGCAGCGGC
>SCSV01000330.1 GCA_004297555.1 Salinibacterium sp. | reverse complement strand
GTGACGACCTGCACGAGCGGGTCGTCACCCTCGAGGATGTGCCGCCGGTCGCTGTAGATCGCCTCGCGCTGGCGGTTGAGCACGTCGTCGTACTTGAGCACGTTCTTGCGGATCTCCGCGTTGCGCGCCTCGACTTGCGACTGAGCACTGCGGATGGCCCGGCTGACGACCTTCGACTCGATCGCGAGGTCGTCGGGCATGCTGCTGCGACCCATGAGCGCCTCGGCCGCGCCGCTGTTGAAAAGGCGCATCAGGTCATCCTGAAGCGAAAGGTAAAAGCGGCTCTCGCCCGGGTCGCCCTGGCGGCCGGAGCGCCCACGCAACTGGTTGTCAATGCGGCGCGACTCGTGCCGCTCGGTGCCGAGCACGTAGAGCCCGCCGACCTGAACGACCTTCGCGGCTTCGAGCTGCACCTCGCGCTTGACCGCCTCGAAGACCGAGTTCCACTGCGCCTCGTACTCGTCGGGGGTGTCAACCGGGCTCAAGCCCATACTGTTCATTTGCGATACGGCAAGGAACTCCGCGTTGCCGCCCAGCATGACGTCGGTGCCACGGCCAGCCATGTTCGTCGCGACGGTCACCGCGCCGAGGCGGCCGGCCTGGGCCACGATGGCTGCCTCGCGCGCGTGGTTCTTGGCGTTGAGCACCTCATGGCGCACGCCCTTCTTGGCGAGCAGCTTGGAGAGCAGTTCGCTCTTCTCGACGCTTGTCGTGCCGACCAGCACGGGCTGGCCCATGGCGTGGCGCCGCGCGATGTCTTCGACGACTTGCTCGAACTTGACCTGCTCGTTCTTGTAGACGAGATCGGCCTGGTCGGTGCGCAGCATCGGCTTGTTGGTCGGAATCGGCACGACGCCCAAGTGGTACGTGCTCATGAACTCGGCTGCCTCGGTCTCGGCCGTACCGGTCATGCCGGAGAGCTTCTGGTACAGGCGGAAGTAGTTCTGCAGCGTGACAGTGGCGAGGGTCTGGTTCTCGGCCTTGACGGGAACGCCTTCCTTGGCCTCGATGGCCTGGTGGATGCCCTCGTTGTAACGCCGACCGGTGAGGATGCGGCCAGTGTGTTCGTCGACGATGAGCACTTCGCCGTTGAGCACAACGTAGTCCTTGTCTTTCTTGAACAGGGCGATCGCCTTGATCGAGTTGTTCAAGAACGAGATCAGCGGCGTGTTCGCCGACTCGTAGAGGTTGTCAATGCCGAGGTAGTCCTCGACCTTCTCGATTCCCGTTTCGAGCACGCCGACAGTGCGCTTCTTCTCGTCGACCTCGTAGTCGACGTCGGCAATGAGAGTGCGGGCGATATTGGCAAATTCGGTGAACCAACGGTTGGCCTCGCCCGAGGCGGGGCCGGAGATGATCAACGGTGTGCGGGCCTCGTCGATGAGGATCGAGTCCACCTCGTCGACGATCGCATAGCTGTGGCCGCGCTGCACCGTGTCTTCGGCCTGCCAGGCCATGTTGTCGCGCAAGTAGTCGAAGCCGAACTCGTTGTTCGTGCCGTAGGTGATGTCGGCGAGGTATTGTTCGCGACGCTCGGCGGGCGACTGGCCGGAGAGGATACATCCTGTGCTCATACCGAGGGCGCGAAAGACTCGGCCCATCAACTCGCTCTGGTAGCTCGCCAGGTAGTCGTTCACGGTGATGACGTGCACGCCGTTTGACGTGATCGCGTTGAGATAGGCCGCGAGGGTGGCGACCAGGGTCTTGCCCTCGCCGGTCTTCATCTCGGCGATGTTGCCGAGGTGCAGTGCCGCGCCACCCATGAGCTGCACATCGAAGTGGCGCATGCCGAGGGTGCGAACAGCCGCCTCGCGCACCGCCGCGAAAGCCTCGGGCAGCATGTCGTCGAGGGACTCCCCTGCCGCGTAGCGTTCGCGCAGCAGCACTGTCTCGTTCTTGAGGTCGTCGTCGCTCAACTCCCTGAAGTCATCTTCGAGGTGATTGACGGCTTCGGCATATTGCTGGAGGCGGCGCAGAAGCCGCCCTTCACCTACGCGAAGCGCTCGTTCGAGAACGTTGGCCACGGATTACTCCAGTTCTGCTGGTGCTACGTAAGGAGAACACCTCCTTGCGTAGCAAGTCGACGCCCGCGGGACAGAGCCCGCGTTCGCTTCAGTGCGCCCGTAATCGTACCAAGTCGATACTGCGAAGAACCCTTTCGCGCTAGCGCGCCTACCGCTCGCCTGCTGCCGCGAGCACCTTGTCGTCGGCTTCGCGCGCAGCGTCGTCATCGAGTGCGATGACACCGTAGTCCCAAGCCTTGCGGCGATAGACCACGCTCGGGCGCTGG
>SCSV01000329.1 GCA_004297555.1 Salinibacterium sp. | reverse complement strand
CCCTGTTGATTCTCACCCTGGAAATTCGAGCGGCCCGCGTAGCGCGCATCGAATACCGCGTCGTCCAGGTCCTCGAAAAACTTCTTGACGCTCGCGACCTTCATCAGCTCCGGGTCGCTCGCCCGCGTGTGCTGCCAGCGCTGCGTCGGCGGCATCAGGAACGCTTCGAGGACCGACGCGCCCTGCTCCACGGCCAGCGTCGGGTTCGCGTCGTAGATCTGAAGGTTCGTCTTCTCACCCGGCGTCCGCTGCTTCGTGAAGTCGCCGCCGTCCGGCCACAGCAGGTCCTTCACCTCCTGGAACTGGGTATCGAAGTTGGCGCGCGCGCCCTTCAGCTGGTCATGGCGCTGGATCAGCTCCTCGGCTGAGGCATGGGGCCGGTCGGGGAGTGCGCGGGGCTTGCTCACGCTGCGCCGCCGAGCATCCGCTTCCCGATCGAGGCGGAGAGCGCATCAGAGCGGCGACCGGAGTACGTGGTCGTCGAGCCGCCCGTGGCAAGCCGCCGACGCTCCCGCTCCCGCGCGGTGGCTGCATCGGCCACGGACTGCGCGTCGGGCTTGGGTCGCGGCGACTCGGCCTTGTTCTTGATCAGAAAGTGGCCGGGATCGAGGATTGTCTGCGCCGCGGCCTTCGGGTCCGTCCAGAACTTCTTGCCGTAGATCGACGTGAACGACTGGATCGAATTCTTGACGAGATCGCCCAACCTCTCAGCCCCCCAGCTGAAGCACCCACACGGGACCGTCGAGAGACCATCCCAGGCGGCGCAGGTACGCAGCAACATGACCCGCGCCCGGACTGTCTGCCACCACAATTTTCGAGGCGCCAATGCGCCTTCCTTCGCGTTCCACGTGGCACTGCCAGGTGCGCACCGGCCACCGCCGGCGATAGGCGGGTGACACCGCGACGTGAACGCCCAGCGCGCCGGGGAAATTCGCCATCGGCGCCTCGAACCACCAGATGACGCGCCAGCCCATGCGGAACCAGTGGCCGCAGAGGACTTCGGCCGGGTCGATCAGGCGGGGGAAGCCCCAGTCGGCGGCAGCTTCGGCGGCAGCCACGCGCCCGAGGCGGGCGTCGATCGGGGTGTGGGCCCAGCTCAATCCATGTCCGCGTAGAGCTGCATCGGCTGGCGGGTGTCGTAGTCGGCGGGGCGGAGCGCTGCGACGCCTTCGCCTTCGCCGAGACAGGCATATTCGAGTCCCTCGCAGACGTGGCTGTAGGCGTTCTTGTCAGGCTCTTCGGTATAGCTCTCGGCCGATACCTTGATCCGTCGAAAGCAGAAGCCGCCCATCAGGCCCTTGCGAAGCGTCTTCGCCTTCGGGCTCACGATCAGGCAGGGCTTTCCGTCGGTATGCGCGTTGCGGAGAAGCGGATTCGCCACGGCCGCGCGTCGAAGCGTTGGCGAGTTGGACGGCGCCGGTTGGCAGGGGACGCCCGCCGCGTTCAGCACGAGCCGCGGAACGTCCTCGGTCGCCTGCCCCTTCCCCTCTCCGCTCGGATCCGACCATCCGCGCACCTTGGCGCCAGGATAGACAGCGTTCAAGTAGCGCCGGAGCTCGGGACCGAAGATCGCCTGGCTCATGTCGGTCGACACGAACTCGTCGATCACGTAGAAGCGCCCTGTCTGAACGCTGCGTTGCAAGATGGCAGCTGCCGGCGTACGCCCGAAGTCGATCCCAAGAATCAACGGCAGCTCGCTGTTGTACGGAATGTCGGTCTTCGCGCAGTGCAGGCTGTCGATGTATTCGGGGTGGACAGCCTTCCCGTCAATCGTGAATCCGTATTCGTTCGCGAGCATGACCGCGATCCAATCCTCGGCCTTGCCGCTCATGCCCGAGACGTAGTAGTCGGACTTCAGGTTCCGAAGGTTCTCCGCCTCAGGATTGTCGACGAAGATCTCGCGCCCGTGCTCGTCCTTCGTCCCGCTGCGCAGCACGCCGCCGGGCT
>SCSV01000328.1 GCA_004297555.1 Salinibacterium sp. | reverse complement strand
CAAAGACCGCGGCCCGTTCATCCACGCTCACACCGCGACCGCGCTCAACTTCCAACTCACGATGGTGATCGTGAACGTCGTCGCGGTAGTCACCTGGTTGCTGTTTATTGGGGTCCTGATCTGGATTGCTGCCAGCGTTCTGATCGTGATCTTCTGCATCATGGCGGCGGTCGCGGCGAACAACGGCCAGACGTACACCTACCCCTTGGCGATCCGCTTCGTGCAGTAGCTCTTAGTCGAGCAGTCGCCGCACAACGGCATCGGCGAGCAGCCGGCCGCGCAGGGTCAGCACGATTCGACCGCTGAGCGCTTCCCGGGCATCCACCAACTCGTCGGCGATGAGTGCGGCGACCGCTTGGCGAGCGGATGCCCCGAGCTCGTCGATTGGCAAACCCTCGCGGATTCTCGTGCGCAACAACACCGACTCAACGTGGCGGGTCTGCGCGTCGAGGCTCTCCCGACCGGCGGCAGGCGAAAGGCCCGCGGTGATCCGGTCAGCGTAGGCGACCGGGTGCTTGACGTTCCACCAGCGCACGCCACCCACGTGGCTGTGGGCGCCGGGCCCCACGCCCCACCAGTCGTGGCCGAGCCAATAGGCAAGGTTGTGGTCGGAGCGAACCTGCGGCGACCTGGCCCAGTTGCTCACCTCGTACCAGTCGTAGCCCGCGCGACCCAGCGTCGCATCCGCGAGTTCGTACATCTCGGCCTGGAGGTCGTCGTCGGGTCGCGCCACCTCACCCCGGCGAATCTGCGCAGCGAGTTTCGTGCCCTCCTCGACGATGAGGGCGTAGGCCGAAACGTGGTCGGGCGTTTGAGCGATCGCCGAGTCGAGCGAGGCTGTCCAATCGTCGAGGCTCTCTCCCGGGGTGCCATAGATGAGGTCGAGGCTCACCTCGAGCCCGGCAGCCCTAGCCCACTGAACGACGAGCGGGATGCGCGCCGGATCGTGGGTGCGCTCGAGCGTGGCGAGCACATGCGGCACGGCCGACTGCATACCGAATGAGACGCGCGTGAAGCCGGCATCGCGCAGAGCGAGCAGATAGTCGGCATCGACCGAGTCGGGGTTGGCCTCGGTCGTCACTTCGGAGCCAGGTTTCAGACCCCAGGTTTCAGTGACCGCGGTGAGCATTGCCGCCAGGTCGCTCGCCGGCAGCAGCGTCGGGGTGCCTCCGCCGAAGAAGACAGTTGACACGTCGCGGGCGGGCACACCCGAGCGTTCGAGCACGGTGTTCGCGAGCGCGATCTCTGCGACGGCCTGCGAGGCATAGTCCGTGCGCTTGGCCCCGCCGAGTTCCTCGTTCGTGTAGGTGTTGAAATCGCAATAGCCGCAGCGCACGCGGCAGAACGGCACATGAACATAGACGCCGAAATTGCGGGATGCCGCATCCTCGGCCGCCGTCGCCGGCAGCAGGCCATCGAGCGGGGCCGGTTCGCCGATCGGCAGAGCGCCCGCCATCAGGAATCCCCTCGCTCGTGGTTCATCCGCCCAGTCTCGCACCGCTCGGCTGGGTGAAAACGCAGCACTCTCACGAGGCCTGAGGTAAGAATGAAGGAGTGAGCACGTACATCCTCTGGGACATCGACGGCACCCTCATCTACAACAGCCCGAGCGGCGGCAGCCTCTACATGAAGGCCGTCGAGATCGTGACCGGCGTCCGACCGACGGTACGGGTGGAGAGCCCGCATGGCATGACCGAGGGTCAACTGCTCACTCAGATCCTCGAGGTCAATGACCACAATCCAACTCTCGTCGACGAGGTCTTGTTCGAGCTCGACATCCTCGCGCGCGAACAGCACGAGCGCGGTTTTGTTCGGGATGCCTGCGCTGGTGTCCAAGAGGCACTCGACACCTTCCAGGCCCGCGGCTGGACCAACGCGCTCCTCACCGGCAACGGCCCGACCCGCGCGCGCTACAAACTGCTCGCCGCCGGCATCGACCCCGAGATCTTCGACTGGGACCACTCCTACTTCGGTCACGAGGCACCAACCCGCGAGCACCTCGCCGCCGAGGCCCGCACAGCGCTCGTCGACGCTCCGGCGTTCATCATCGGTGACACCCCGAACGACCATGTGGCGGCGCGAGCAGCGAGCATCCCGTTCATCGCGGTCGCTACCGGCATCTACTCGGTCGAGCAGCTTCGGCACACCGATGCGATCGTCGTGATCGAGGACTTCGTGAGCGGCCTCGACGACGTGCTCGCCGCGATCGACGCCCGCCTGTAGTTACAGCGGGGCCGCGAGCGCGCGCAGGTAACGGCTCGTGTAGAACCACTGCAGCAGGCGAATCATCGGGTAGCCCGTCCACCAGAACCAGTTCGCCGGTCGCGAGAAGGAGCGCACCGTGAGCCACACCGACTCGTCGTCGCGCTGCTCCACGATGAACGCGGCTTCGCCATCTTCCGGATGCCCGGGCAACGTGCCGTACGCAAAACCCTTGCGCTTCGGCTCGTCGACCACGTAGACCACCCGCACCGGACTCTTGATACCGAGTGGCCCGATCACCGGAATGATCAACCAGCCGGTGTCGCCCGGCTTCAGGAACGGGGTTCCGTCGGCGCCGAACATGACGTCGGCGTCGTGCTTCGGCGGGGCAATCGGCTCTCCTTGTTCATCGAATTGCACGGGCGTATAGGCCTGCTCGCTCACCTCGCTCGGAGAATCGGCGAGCAGAACGCGGAACCCGCTGCGCTTCTGGATGCCCCAGGTCATCGTCTCCGACCAGGCGAACTCGAAGCGCGCATCGCCATGCCCGATCCGCGCACGCCGCTCGCTCGGACGGTACCCCGTCGGCGGGTACTGCATCAGGTCGGACGCCCGGGTGCCGCCCGGTGCACCGTAGGTGACGGGCATCTGCCACGGTTCGGTCACGCGCGTGCCTCCTCATCATCCGCTTCGCGGAGTTCCCACGGGAGTTCGTCGAGATCGAGGATGACCGGCTCAGCGGGAGGTTCGTCGAACGGGCCCGGCTCGGCGACGAGCGAGCCCGGTCTGGCTCGCGCGGCACCCGCGAAGGCCGATCCGATTGCTCCGGCGCGGCCGGTCCTGCCGAGCAGTGCGCGGCGCAGACGCATCATCGCCGGGCTCGCTTCCGCAGAGGCGCGGGGCAGCAGTCAGACAATCGGTTCGGGTCGATCACGGTTTCAGGATATCGGGGCGGGACTCAGTGCCCGATGAGAAGCGCACAGAGGCTCTCGGAATAGGGCAGGGTCAGGGCCCATGCGATCTAATGATGCGACCAGTACCCAAGCGCTCTCAGGACCGCAGAAAGGGTATAGGCGACCCCCAATGCGATTCCCAGGTAGGGCACAGCCCGCTTGAGTCGCCGCCCGGAGACGCCGCCACCTTGGGTTGCAATCCAACGAGCATCCTCGTAGCGACTGGTCTGCCGGGTGGCCTTTTGCCCCACGGTTTCTACGATTTCCAGTGCCTGCATCCAGGCCGCCGGGGTGTCAAGCTCGAGCGGCTTCGGGACATACACGTACATCCACTTGTCGACGATCTCGACATTGCAACCAGGTACTCGGTCAATCAGGAGTGCCATGAGATCCGGCGTCAAGACATATAGAGCGTCTCGCCCGTAGCCAGCTGGCGCATAAAGCGAAAAAAATCGATCGAAATCGCCCTCAAGCGGGAGTCGCTGCGATGTGGCGAAATTGGCGGGAATGCTGAACCGCAAAGACTTTCGGGCATTTGACTGGCTCTGCAGAAACAAGTGAGGGAGGACGCGATCGAGGCGCACTTTCACGTAACCGCGCTCGCGGAATGCCCCCTCGTGCAAAGGGTGACCGGCCCATTGAACATTTCCTATCTCGAACAGCGGAGGGTAAGCGGATGCGAAACGGTCATTGATGCTGACTGATTCCCCGTGCCTAAAGATGATTCCTGATTCATGCGGATTGTCTTGGCGAAAGGTGTATCGAAGGCCATTGGCCTCAGCAAAACGGCTATATCGCAATCGTTGTTTCCATCGCGGCAAGCCGACATCGCGTCGAAAGACTCGTGCTAGGTACCGCCCAGTGAGCCCAGCTATGACCAGGGTTGCGGTCGCGAGAACAATTGCAATCGTGGGGCTGCCGGTCGTCGTCGCGCGCCGGACGGCAAGTTCCACGAGATAGATCAGCATCGCGGCGCCAAAAAACACAGCGGTGCCAACCACGAGCAGGGTTACCCCGCGCCGGATCACCTGCCTCGCCGGATGACGCACCTTGCGTGCACGTACTTCGCGCTTGAACTCACGCAATTCGGCACCCGAAATCGGATCCTCGAGCGCGGAAAAATCCAACGTCACGCCTGCGGCGGTGGAAGTGCGGTCGATCCTGCTCACCCGCCGAGCCTGCCAGAAAACCGCCACTCAGGACAGCGCGGTACCACTACGTCTTCTTCTTGACCTCGGTGTCACCGGAGAGCGCGGCGATGAAGGCCTCCTGGGGCACCTCGACGCGGCCGACCATCTTCATGCGCTTCTTGCCCTCTTTCTGCTTCTCGAGCAGCTTGCGCTTGCGGGTGATGTCACCGCCGTAGCACTTGGCGAGCACGTCTTTGCGCATCGCACTGATCGACTCGCGCGCGATGATACGAGCTCCGATCGCGGCCTGGATGGGCACCTCGAACTGTTGGCGCGGGATCAGCTTCTTCAGGCGCTCGGTCATGAGCACTCCATAGGCGTAGGCCTTCTCGCGGTGCACGATCGCACTGAACGCATCCACGGCCTCGCCCTGCAGAAGGATGTCTACCTTCACCAGGTCGGCATCCTGCTCGCCGCTCGGTTCGTAGTCGAGCGAGGCGTAGCCCTGGGTGCGGCTCTTGAGGTGGTCGAAGAAGTCGAACACGATCTCGCCGAGCGGCATTTGGTAGTGCAACTCGACCCGGTCGGTGCCGACGTACTCCATGCCCTGCATCGTGCCGCGACGCCCCTGGCAGAGCTCCATGATCGTGCCGACGTAGTCCTTGGGCGTGAGGATGGATGCCTTCACCATCGGTTCGCTGACGCTCGCGATCTTGCCGCTCGGAAACTCGCTCGGATTGGTAACGATGGTGCGCTTCTTGTCGTCCGTCGTGACTTCATAGATCACGGATGGCGCAGTGGCGATGAGGTCGAGTCCGAACTCGCGCTCCAGCCGCTCGGTCACGATCTCGAGGTGCAGCAGTCCGAGGAAGCCGCAGCGGAAACCGAAGCCGAGAGCGACGGAGGTTTCTGGCTCATAGGCAAGTGCGGCATCCGAAAGTTTGAGCTTGTCGAGCGCTTCGCGCAGCACCGGGTAGTCCGAGCCGTCGATCGGGTAGAGGCCGGAGAAGACCATGGGCTTCGGTTCGGAGTAGCCCTTGAGCGGCGCGCTCGCCGGCTTCGCGAAACTCGTGACCGTGTCGCCGACCTTGCTGAGGCGCACGTCCTTCACGCCCGTGATGAGGTAGCCGACCTCGCCGACACCAAGGCCCTTGCTCGGCGTCGGTTCAGGTGAGCTCACGCCGATCTCGAGTAGTTCGTGCGTCGACTTGGTCGACATCATCATGACCTTCTCGCGCGGTGAGAGGTTGCCGTCGATCATTCGCACGTAGGTGATCACGCCGCGGTAGGAGTCGTACACGGAGTCGAAGATCATCGCGCGGGCGGGAGCGCTGGCATCCCCGACGGGCGCCGGGATGAGCCGGGTCGCCTCGTCCAGCAACTCGGGCACACCCACGCCGGTCTTGCCTGACACGCGCAGCACGGTGCTTGGGTCGCAGCCGATCAGGCCCGCCAACTCATCCGCGTACTTCTCGGGGTCGGCGGCCGGAAGGTCAATCTTGTTGAGCACCGGGATGATCGTCAGATCGTTCTCGAGTGCGAGGTACAGGTTGGCCAGCGTCTGGGCCTCGATGCCCTGTGCCGCGTCGACGAGCAGGATCGCGCCCTCGCAGGCGGCGAGGCTGCGGCTCACCTCGTAGGTGAAGTCGACGTGCCCGGGGGTGTCGATCATGTTGAGCGCGTAGTTCTGGCCGTCGAGCGACCAGGGCATACGCACTGCCTGGCTCTTGATGGTGATTCCGCGCTCGCGCTCGATATCCATGCGGTCGAGATATTGGGCGCGCATGTCGCGGTCGCTGACCACGCCGGTGATTTGCAGCATCCGGTCGGCGAGCGTCGACTTGCCGTGATCGATGTGGGCAATGATGCAGAAGTTGCGGATGAACGCCGGATCGGTCGCGGCAGGCTCGAGTGCGGTGGATGCTCGTGGGCTCACGGTACCTCTGTGCCTCTGCTCGGCGGTTCATCTGGGTCATGGCGCTTCGCGCGCCGACCCAGGGCGCACCCGCGTCGCGCGGGGCGACCACAAGTTTACGAGATAGGGCGGCGCTCGCCCGCCAGTGGCTTCTGATAGAACTGGACCATGGATGACACGGCCCTCGACCGCATCACGGGTGACCCGCACACCGCGTCGCTGTACGCGGCGGTCGGCGAGCTGCTCGACGAACTCGGGCCGCACGAGATCGAGGCGAAGAAGACCTCGCTGCACGTGACTCACGGCAGAGCGTTTCTCGGGGTGCACCCGCGGAAGGGCGCCCTGCTCTTGAACATCGTGCTCACTGAACCGCTCGCCGGGCCCCGAGTGCACAAGGTAGAGCAAGTGTCGGCCAATCGCTGGCACAACGAGGTGATCGTGCGGGAGATCTCGGACCTCGATGCCGAGCTTCGCGAATGGATGACCGCGGCCTACGCGTTGACCGCGTAGTCTGCCGCGCCCGCGTTGCCATCCCCCTGGAGCGCTGGTATTGTTGCTCCTTGGCTTCCGCGCGGTTCCGATTCTAGGAATCTCGCGATTCGCGGCCGGGAATCGACAGGGAATGTTCCCTCGGCTGCCCCAATCATCCAGACGAACGAAAAGGTATTCACGTGGCAAACATCAAGTCGCAGATCAAGCGCATTCTGACGAACAAGAAGGCCCAGGACCGCAACAAGGCGGTCAAGAGCGAGGTCAAGACCGCCGTTCGCGCCACCCGCGAGGCAATCGCCGCGGGCGACAAGACGAAGGCAGCCGCCGCGCTCGCCGTCGCCGCCAAGAAGCTCGACAAGGCTGCGAGCAAAGGTGTCATTCACCGCAACCAGGCCGCGAACCGCAAGTCGTCGATCGCCAAGCAGGTCGCTGCGCTGTAACCCCAGTTTTCTCGAACGCCCTCACTTCGGTGGGGGCGTTCGTTGTTTCGGGCGCAGTTGCCCGGTCGAAGGCGCTGGCGACGCGATGACGCCGATCATGCGCTCGAGCGCGAAGACCGGGTCTCGGCCCAGACCCTTGATCTGGGCATCCGTGTCGGCGAGGGCTTCGATGGCGCGACCGAGGCCGTCGTCGGTCCAGCCCTGCAGATCGCGCCGGGCGCGATCGACTTGCCAGGGTGCAAGACCGAACTTCTGGGCGACCTGCCCTGCCGGGGAGGTCGTTCCCGCGACCTTGGCCATGGTGCGCAGCTTGGCAGCGAAGGCGGCGACGATTGGTACGGGATCGGCGCCCGAGGCGAGCGCGTGCCGCAGCAGCACGAGCGCCTCCCCCTGGCGGCCGGCGATGGCGGCATCCGCCACTTTGAACGCGTTGGTCTCGACGCGGCCGGAATAGTACTTCT
This sequence comes from Salinibacterium sp., assembly GCA_004297555.1. Classification (GTDB taxonomy): domain Bacteria; phylum Actinomycetota; class Actinomycetes; order Actinomycetales; family Microbacteriaceae; genus Rhodoglobus. The sequence goes on along the minus strand of SCSV01000328.1, from coordinate 6,226 downwards.
CGACGGTCGCTTCGGTGATCTCGTCGACCTCGTCCGCGAGCAACTGCGCGCACGCCGCAGCGAGCTCGGCGAGGTCGTCGGAAAAGGCCATCACGAGGGCGCGAATCGCACTGCCGGTCACCCGCCTGCCCGCGGCCTCGAATTCAGCAGCAGCGAAATCGCTTTTCTCGACATCGTTCTTAAGCTCGGCGCAGACAATCTCGATGCCGCCGCCCGTGCCCGCGCGAATCGCGTCGAGAAGTCGCTTTCCTCGCGAGCCGCCCGCATGCCGCAGCACCAGGTAGGTGTCGTCGGCGGGATGCTCGAGGTAGTCGACGGCTTCGAGAATGAACTCGTCATTGCACTTCTCGACGTTGACCACGCGGATGAGTCGGGGCTCGTTGAAGAGCGAAGGGCTTGCGAGGGTGAGCAACTCGCCCGGCGCATACTGGTCGGCTTCGATGTCGCTGATCTCGATGCTCGGATCTTCGGCCCGCAGCAGATCGCGGAGGGATCGGATGGCGCGCTCGGCGAGGTAGTCCTCCGGCCCACTCACGAGCACAACCGCCGCCGGCCGAACTTGGTGCCACGCCAACTGCGGGATCACGGTCTTGGTGGCTGCCACGCTGCAAGCCTAATGTTCGGTCCAGACCTTCACGGTGCCCGGGGTATCGCCGGGCGCGAGCAGAATCATCCCGCGCTCATCCGTTCGCTCGGCGCTCGTGCCAGCCCGCTCAAGAATGCCAAGAAGACTGCTGGCGGGATGCCCGTAGTCGTTGTCAGCACCAACGCTGATCACCCCGACCGTCGCATGCAGCCGATCGTAGAAGGCCTCACTCTGGTCGGCGGAACCGTGGTGCGCGACCTTCACGACATCGAATCGCGGCTGCTGCACCGTGCCGAGCACCCGGGTCTGCGGGTCCTCGGTGAGGTCGCCCAAGAAGATCGCGCTGAGGCATCCGTTGGGGCATGCGCCGACCGGCTGAAACTCGATCGTGATGCTCGATGGGTTGCCGAGCTCGACGCCAGCAAGTTGGTGCGGGGGCCAGAGCACTCGCCAATGGAGGTCGCCTAGCGTGCCGTTCAGCCCGGCCTCCACTTGCTGAACGTGAGCGCCTCCGGCAGCGATGTCTGCAACAACACGGTCATCCGATGGGCCGGCGCTTGGCCCGACAAACGCCTGGTCGACCATGCCCGCGAGAGCCGAGACTCCCCCGTAGTGGTCGAGGTGGAAGTGGGTGAGAACAAACAGGTCGATTCTCGTGACACCCAGTTCGTGCAGGCAGGCCGTGAGCAGCTTCGGGTCGGGCCCGGCGTCGAAGAGCGCGATCTGGCCCGCGCTTCGCATGACGATGGCATCGCCCTGATCTACATCACAGGCAGCGATCTGCCAGTTGCTGGGCCGGCTCAGGTCGACCGCGAGCTGGCTGCCGCCGGCGAGACCCGTGTAGCAGATAACGACGACGGCGAGACAGAAGGCCATGCTGCGGCGCCACCGCTCTCGCCCCAGAAGCGCGAGCACTGCAAGGGTCGAGACGAGTGCAAGGAGGCCGACCCCGAGCATCCCACTCGGCCAGGGCAGACGGGCACCCGGGAGATTCGCGAAGAATCGGGCAACCGCGGCGATCCACGCGGACGGCAGCCAGGCGACCTGGCACAGGAATACTCCGAGCTGCGGCGCGACGGGCGTTGCGGCGCAAGCGGCGAGTCCGATCACGGTGGCGATCGGCGCCGCCGGCTCGGCCAGCATGTTAGCGAGCACGCCGTAGGTCGGCAGCGAGGCGTTCAAGAGGATGATCACCGGCTGGCAGACGAGCTGAGCGGCGAGCGGCACGGCGATCATGATCGCGAGCCAGGTCGGCATCCACCGCCCGAGGGCACGGGCGATCGGACCGGCGAGCACCAGCAGGCCGCCGGTCGCGAGCACGGAGAGCGCGAAGCCGTAATTGCGTGCGAGCCAGGGGTCGAGCACGAGAAGTATGAGGGTGGCGAGAGCGAGCACCGGCACGCCGCGAACCGGGCGTCCGCTCAACAACGCGAGCAACACGAGCACCGCCATGAGCGCCGCGCGGAGCACGCTCGGCTCCGGAGTGACGAGCACGACGAACGCCACCAGCACAATGATGGATGCCCCCACCCGCGCACCCCGAGGCAGCCCGAGCGCGGCGCCCGCCGCCATGATGAGGCCGATCACCACTGCGCAGTTCGCCCCGGATACCGCGGTCAAGTGGCTGAGCGAACTCGCCTTCATCGCGGCATCGAGTTCGTCGCTCACCGCGCTCGTGTCGCCGATCGCGAGACCCGCGAGCAGGTCACCGCCATCGCCGGGGAGGGATTGCGCGGTAGCCGCGAAGCTCGCGCGAAGCCCGTTCGCCCAGTCGAGGTACCACGGCGGCGGTGCGACCACGATGGCGGGGGCATCCGCGAACAGCAGGAAGGCGACATCGTCGCCCGGCTCCGACCGAGTGACCGTGCCGACGACCTGAACGCTCGTGCCGATCCCGAACGTTGACTCGCCAGGTTGCCCGAACTCGATCATTGGGATTGCCCCGGTCACGACCGCGCCATCGATCTCGACTGAGTCGACCAGGAGGGCAACGTGATCGGTGCCCGTCGACGTGGTCGACCCGGTTACTGTCACGCGCTGCCCGGTGTCCGCGACGGCGAGGAGGGCGTCGGGCTGGCGGGTTGGAGTTGCCAGGGCGATCGAGGTGCAGCAGATTCCGGCGGCAACCGCGATGAGCACCGTAAGGGCGAGCCACTGCCTGCCGCGCATGACGACAGCGGCGACGGCGACAAGCGCGGCAAGCAACCAAAGAGCGATTGCCACGGGAACAGCGGCTGAAGGAACGCCGATGACGATCGCGCTCGCGACCCACGCGCCGACCGCGGGCAGCGCGAGGCGCAGGTCGATCGTCATACCGTGATGAGGTCTTTGAGCCCGTCGAAGGTCTTGTCGCCGATTCCGCTCACGCCCTTCAGATCGTCGATCGTCGCGAAGCGGCCGTTCGCCTCGCGCCAGTCGAGGATGCGGGCCGCCATCGCTGGCCCGACGCGAGGCAGGGTGTCGAGAGTCGCGGCATCCGCGGTGTTGATGTTGACCTTGCCCTGCGCGCCCATGCCCGGTGCGGCGGCGGGCATTTCGCCGCGCTCGGGAACGTAGATCTGCTCGCCGTCGACGAGAAGCCGGGCGAGGTTCAATTGCGCGTCGTCGGCTTTGTCGGTGAAACCGCCGGCAGCGGCAACGGCGTCCACGGCGCGATCCCCTTGGCTGAGTTCGTAGAGCCCCGGCTGTTTCACCGCGCCGAGGATGTGCACGAAGATCGTGGCTTGCTCAAAGGGAGCCGCGGATGCCCCCGCCGTCGGTCTTGAGACAGCCGCGGTCGATCCGTGGTTGCCGACCGCGGAGACCAGTACTGCGCAGCCGACACCGACCACCGCAAGTACGACGACCGCGCCGAGTTTCACGCGCAGTCGCACGCGGGTGGGTTCGATCGGCTCCTGCACGCACCGAAGCTATGGCCTGCCTCACGCCAGAAACCCGCTGATCAGAAGGTCGTGAACTTTCAGCGCGGACTGCCCTTGGTGGGGACTAGATAAAAACGCCGCTGCCGTTGCAGCTGTATTGGTCTTCGGTTTCGTGCCACGCGTCGGCCGTCCAGCCGAAGTCGCGAGCGGCATCCGTTACTTCGACCGTGCAGTGCGCGAACGACAGGCCGCCTTCTGGACCCTGGCTGGCGAAGAAGCCGTATTCCTGCTTCAACCAGCGGAAGGTATTGGGCGAGTCGAGCGGCGAGCCCACAGTCTCCCTGGGTGAGAGGAAGACCGTGAGAGTTCCGCGGCCGGCGCCATACAACGACAACACCCGTTGACACCGTGGCAGAGGCGGGCTGTTGGCGTAGCTCGCCGAGGGCGCGATGATGGCACCGCTCGAGGTCTTGAGATTTCCCGCGAGCGGCATGATCGGTATCTCCGAAGCGGCAGGCCATTCGGTGCTGCCCTGCTGACTCGCGGTGATGTCGATGCGCTCAATGCCCGCTCCTGCATCCGAATCGACGGCCGGCAGATTGGCATCTCGAGCACAATCCGAATCCAGTCGAGCGAGGTCCCCGACGACGGAGGGATCATCCTTGTCGACAGGTCGGTGCACGACCATGGTGAGCGCGAGGCTTGCTCCAGAGCTGTCAGTCGCGACCGTTCGCACAACGACAAGAGCGTCAGCGGCAACTGGTGCGGCGGAAGGGGTCGCGACAGAAGTGGGGGTTGGCGAGGCAGTCGGCGCCGGCTGCGAGAAAGGCAAGAACAGGAAGAACAGCACGATCGCGGCGGCCACGATGATCGCGAGGGCCGCGAGCAGAATCCATCGCGTGCGCTTGCTCATGCCTCACTCCCAACTCCCGCTGGACCTGAGGGAATGCTAGCCCTTCGTCGCGATGTTGACGACGCGGGGCGCGCGAGCGATCACAGTCACGATTTCCCGATCGCCAACAGCCCGGATGACCGCCGCCGATGCCCTCGCGAGCTTCTCAAGCTCCTCGCCCGAGATCTTGGGCGAGACGTCGAGCCGGTCGCGCACTTTGCCATCGACCTGCACGACGGCGACCACGGAGTCCTCGACCAGGAGGGTCGGGTCGGCTCTGCGCCACCCGGCGAGCGCCACGGTCGGCTGGTAGCCGAGCCGCTCCCACATCTCTTCCGCCGTGTACGGCGCGAAGAGGCTGAGCGCGATCGTGATCACTTCGACGGCTTCGCGCACCGCGGCATCCCCGCCGCCGGGTCCGCTGTCGATCGCCTTGCGGGTCGCGTTGACGAGTTCCATGATCTTCGCGACGAGCACGTTGAACTTGAGGGTCTCGGCAAGTTGTGGCCCGTCGGCGAGGAAGCGATGGGTAAGTCGTCGCAGCGCGGTGTCGCCGGTCTTCCACTCGACCTCGGGCGCACTCGTCACGTCGAGGGCGAGCCGGAACGCGCGGGCGAGGAATTTCGCGGATGCCGCGGGCGAGACATCCTCCCAGTTGATGTTCTCCTCGGGCGGGCCGGCGAAGGCGAGCGTGAGCCGCAGCGCGTCGGCGCCGTAGAGACCGACCTCCTCGGCGAAGGAGACGGCCTTGGCGCTGCGCTTGGACATCTTCTTGCCCTCGGACAGCACCATGCCCTGGTTGAGGAGAGCAGTAAAGGGCTCGGTGAAATTCACGAGTCCGAGATCGAAGAGCACCTTGGTGATGAAGCGCGCATAGAGCAGGTGCAGGATCGCGTGCTCGACACCGCCGACGTACTGGTCGACGGGCGCCCACTTCTCGGCCTCCTTGAGGTCAAAGGCGCGCTCGGAGTCATGCGGCGAGAGGTAGCGCAAGAAGTACCAGGAACTGTCGACGAAGGTGTCCATCGTGTCCGGATCGCGCTTGGCCGGGCTCCCGTCGCGCGGGTCGGGAACGTTGATCCAATCTTCGGCGGCGGCGAGCGGGCTCTGCCCGCGCGGCTTGAGGTCGAGGCCCTCGGTGGAGGGCAGCACGACGGGTAGTTGCTCTTGCGGCACCGGGATGAGCGAGCCATCAGCACCATGGATGATCGGGATGGGCGTGCCCCAGAAGCGCTGGCGGCTGATCAGCCAGTCGCGCAGGCGGTAAGTCTTCGCGGCGCGACCTGTGCCTGCTCCCTCGAGCTGCTCGATGATCTTCTTGATCGCGTTGCCCTTGCTCAGGCCGTCGAGCGGGCCCGAGTTGATCATGCGGCCGTCACCCATGAGCGCGATGCCGGTCGCGGCGGGATCCAGAGGAGGCAGATCCTCTTCGCCCTCGTGAACCACGGGGATGGCGCCAGTGACCGGGGCGTTCGTGTCGAGCACAACGCGCACCGGCAGGTTGTACTTGCGCGCGAAGTCGAGGTCGCGCTGGTCGTGGGCCGGCACGGCCATGACGGCGCCATGGCCGTAGTCAGCGAGAACGTAGTCGGCGGTCCAGATCGGGATGCGCTCTCCTGTTGCCGGGTTCACAGCCCAGCGGTCGAGCGGGACACCCGTCTTCTCGCGCCCGGCATCCTGGCGCTCGATCTCGGTGCTCTTCTGCGCTTGGGCCAGGTACTCGGCGAAAGCCTTCTGTACCTCTGGCGTCGAGCCCGCGGCGAGTTCAGCGGCGAGGTCAGAGTCGGGGGCGACGACCATGAAGGTCACGCCGTAGAGCGTGTCGGGCCGGGTGGTGAAGACCGTGATGCTGCGGCCGAGTCCCTCGATCTCGAAGTCGACATCCGC
>SCSV01000327.1 GCA_004297555.1 Salinibacterium sp. | reverse complement strand
GCTCTACGATCTGGACGAAGTCCGTGCGCTCGGTGGTATCGTCGATTACACGGTCGGTCCCAACGGCGTAAAAATTTTCTGTTTGGCGGAGCATGCAGATCCCAAACAGCGTCATTACCTCAACCTCTACAAGATGGGCGAAGGGCCGCTGTATCCGTTCTGGGTTCCGTACCATCTCGTGCACTTCGAGACGCCGAACGCGATTGCCCGCGTGGTGCTGTTCGGCGACAACATCGCGCCGCCCTTGGACGGACCGGTGGTGGAAGTATGCGCCGTCGCCAAACGCGATCTCGCGGCGGGTGAGGTGTTGGATGAGTATGGCATGTACATGACTTACGGCGAGGCCGTAAATGCCGACGAGATGAGCGCCAAGCGCTACCTGCCAGAGGGCTTGGTGGAGGGATGCAAGCTCAAGCGTGCGATACCGAAGGATCAGGCGCTCACGTACGACGACGTGGAGTTGCCCGTCGGGCGGCTGGCCGACAAGCTTCGGGCCGAGCAGTACCGGCACTTCCGCGGTGAGAACTGGCTCGAAGAGCAGCTGCAAAGTGCACGCGCAGCGGTCGCCGCGGCCTGATCAGTAATGCTCGGCGTATCGGAGCGGCGCGAGCACGGGATTGTGGAACGAGAATCGGCGTGACAGGCGCGACCCATAGCAAGACTTGTCCGGGATTGTCGAGTCCTTCGAACAGAACGTAAGAAAAATGAGGGGGAGGGGAGAATCATGAACCAGGGGATAATCAAGTCGGATCGCCGTCGCGATGACGTTGCGCGGATTACACGCGGTCACGGACGAATTGCCAAAAGCTGTTTTCTGCTGGCGCTGGTAATGCTGGTTTCCGGCGCGGTGACGGGAAAGGCGCAGGCCGCCATCACCTTCATCCAAAATAGCTACACCGCCCCCCAGTCCCCGCAGTCGAGCGTCGCGCTCGCCTTCACCGGCGCCCAGAGTGCCGGCAACCTGAACGTTGTGGTGATCGGCTGGAACGATACCACCGCCACCGTCACCGCCGTCACCGACTCCAAGGGCAATGCCTACACGCGTGCCGTCGGACCGACGACGTATTCCGGTCAGCTGAGCCAGTCGATCTACTACGCCAAAAACATCGCCACCGCCGCGGCCAACACCAACACCGTGACCGTGCAGTTCAGCGTCCCGGCCATCTATCCCGACATCCGCATTCTCGAATACAGCGGGCTCGATCCCTCGAACCCCGTCGATGTCACCGCCGGCGCCTCGGGCTCGAGCGCCACGAGCAACAGCGGTGCAGTGACCACCACCAACGCCAACGATCTGCTCGTGGGCGCCAATATGGTCGCGACGCTCACGTCGGGCGCTGGCACCGGCTTCACCAGTCGCATCATCACCTCACCCAACGGCGACATCGCCGAGGACCGCATCGTCACCGCGACCGGCAGTTACAGCGCCACGGCCACCCTGACCAGCGCCGGCCCGTGGGTGATGCAGATGGTAGCGTTGAAAGCGGGCGGCGCCGTGGCCGACACCACGCCCCCGACAACCCCGTCGAATCTCGTGGCCACCGCCGCGAGCAGCAGCGCGATCAATCTGAGCTGGACCGCCTCGACTGACAATGTGGGTG
>SCSV01000326.1 GCA_004297555.1 Salinibacterium sp. | reverse complement strand
CACGATCGTCTGCAAGCTGCTTTGGCGTGATTTCGTAGGCGTCCGGAATAGAAAGTTCTCGGATCTGCACTCAGCGAGTCTAGCAAGGGGGCAATTGCCGATTCCGAAGCACGGAGCGACCTCGCACTAGGATGGTGCACGATCATCCGACCAACAAGGCCAAGGACCCACCCGTGAGAATTCTCGTCACCGGCGGCGCCGGCTTCATCGGCTCAAACTTCGTGCGTCGAGTCCTCACAGACTTCTACCCGAGCCTTGAGGGCGCCGAAGTTCTCGTTCTCGACGCGCTCAGCTACTCAGGCAACCTCGACAATCTCGCACCCGTCGCAGATTCACCGCGGTACAGCTTTGTGCACGGCGATATCCGCGATTCTGCTGTGCTCGACGCCGCCCTGCCTGGAGTGGATGCAATTGTCCATTTCGCCGCAGAGTCCCACGTCGACCGTTCGGTGCGCGACGCTAGGCCCTTCATCGACACGAATGTGCAAGGAACGCAGGCGTTGCTTGATGCGGCGGTGCGTCATTCGATCGCGCGAATGGTGCACATCTCCACGGACGAAGTATATGGATCTATCGAGGATGGATCGTGGAACGAGCAACATATCCTCGAACCGAATTCTCCATACGCCGCATCCAAGGCTTCGAGCGACTTGCTCGTGCGCGCCTGGAATCGCACTCACGGCCTCAACGTATCGATAACGCGCTGCTCCAACAACTACGGCCCGTACCACTTCCCCGAAAAGTTGATCCCCCTTTTTGTGACCCGGCTCATGGATGGCGGCACCGTTCCGCTCTATGGCGATGGCGAGAACGTGCGCGATTGGCTTCACGTCGATGATCACTGCCGCGGCATCGCGCTCGTGCTCGCTGGTGGGCGGTCAGGCGAGATTTACAACATCGGCGGAGGAACCGAACTCACCAACCGCGAGTTGACCGGCTTGCTTCTGGAGGCGACCGGCCGCGACTGGTCGGCGGTGGTGCAGGTCGAGGACCGAAAGGGTCACGACCGCCGCTACAGCGTCGACATCACCAAGATCGCGAATGAACTCGGTTACTCACCACAAGTCGACTTCGCAAAGGGACTCGCCGATGTGGTGCAGTGGTACCGGAACAACCGCGCATGGTGGGAGCCGCTCGCCGCCAAGGCGGGGCTCGACAGATGACCCGTTGGCTCATAACCGGCGCATCGGGGATGCTCGGACGAGATTTGCAGCTCGCGCTCGCCGGTCATGATGTAACCGCGGCGACGCGCGCCGACCTCGACATCTCCGATCCAATAGCGGTTCGCGCAGCTGTCGCTGGCCATGACGTGATTGTCAATGCCGCCGCCTACACACGGGTCGACGACGCCGAGACTGACATTGCCGCCGCCACCGCCGTCAACGCGACAGGGGCCGCCAACCTGGCGACCGCGGCGCGCGAACAGGGTGCCACGCTCATTCAGATTTCAACGGACTATGTTTTCGACGGAACTGCTACTGCGCCGTACCAATCGGATGCGCCCGTGCATCCGATGTCCGTGTACGGACGCACAAAGGCGGAGGGCGAACGCCTGGCACTCGCCGCGCATCCGGAAGGCACGATCGTGCTGCGCACTGCCTGGCTCTACGGAGCGCACGGCGAGAATTTCGTCTCCGCTATTCTGCGATTGAGCGCCACGCACCCGGAGATCAAAGTTCTCACCGACCAGCGGGGACAGCCAACGTGGACTGCAGACCTCGCCGAGCGCATCGTCGATGTCGTGGAGAATGACGTTCCCCCCGGCATCTATCACGCGACCAACGCCGGAGCGGCGAGCCGCTATGAGTTCGCGCGCGAGATCTTCTCACTCGCGGGACTCGATCCCGAACGAATTCGCCCTGCCGAAGGAGATACATTCGCGCGTCCCGCTCCACGTCCCGCCTACTCGGTGCTCAGCCACGACGGCTGGGCGGTCACGGGTCTGCCTCCCCTCAGGCCCTGGCAGGAGGCACTCGCGGAGGCTGCCCAAGCG
>SCSV01000325.1 GCA_004297555.1 Salinibacterium sp. | reverse complement strand
CACGAGCGAGGGCACCTGGTGCACGTTCGTAAGGTTGAGGTCTTTCTTCAACTGGGCTGCGATCTCGTTGCGGTACTTCTGCTTGAGGCGCGGCTGAGGTGCGGGAGCGGCCTTGACCTTGGGGGCGATGGCCTTCTCGTCCGTAGCGATGTCAGTCATTACTCGGCGTCCTTCTCGGTCGCCGTCTCGGCGTCCTTCGTTGCGGCCTTGGTCGCTGCCTTGGCGGGAGCATCCTCGGACTTAGCCGACCGCGCTGCGATCGACTTCTTGGTCTCTACGCGGCGCGACTTCTTGAAGAAGCGCACGCGCGTCGTCTTGCCCTGCTTGTCCGTCTCGACCGTGAAGCCGACGCGAGCGGGGAGTTTGGTCTCGGGGTCGACGAGAGCGACATTCGACACGTGAATCGGTGCCTCGTGCTTCTCGATTCCACCGGTCTTGGTGCCGCGCTGGGTCTGGCCGACGCGAACGTGCTTGGTGACGTAGTTGACACCCTCGACGATCACGCGGTCCTGCTGCACGCCGATTACGCGACCCTGGCGGCCGCGGTCTCCGCCGCGATCTTGAGTCGGTCCGCTGATGACCTGTACGAGGTCGCCTTTACGAATGTTTGCCATGGCTTACAGCACCTCCGGTGCGAGCGAGATGATCTTCATGAACTTCTTGTCGCGAAGCTCGCGGCCGACCGGCCCGAAGATGCGGGTGCCACGAGGGTCACCGTCTGCCTTGAGGATGACGGCCGCGTTCTCGTCGAACTTGATGTACGACCCGTCGGGGCGGCGAGTTTGCTTGACGACGCGAACGATGACGGCCTTGACCACATCGCCCTTCTTGACGTTTCCGCCGGGGATCGCGTCTTTAACGGTGGCGACGATGACGTCACCGAGGCCCGCGTAACGACGGCCGGAACCGCCGAGCACGCGAATCGTCAGGAGCTCCTTGGCGCCGGTGTTGTCGGCAACCTTCACTCGAGATTCTTGCTGCAGCATGTTGTGTCCTTTCAGTAATCAGGGCGCGGGCGCCGTGCTTACTTCGCCTTTTCGAGGATCTCGACCAGGCGCCAGCGCTTGGTAGCGCTGAGCGGACGGGTCTCGCTGATGACGACGAGGTCGCCGATGCCGGCCGTGTTGGCCTCGTCGTGCGCCTTGACCTTGGAGGTACGGCGGATGACCTTGCCGTACAGGGGGTGCTTCACGCGGTCTTCGACCTCGACGACGATGGTCTTCTCCATCTTGTCGCTCGTGACATAGCCACGACGGGTCTTGCGGTAACCGCGAACAAGTTCGTCGGTCGCCGAAGCGACTTTGGCAGTCTTCGACTCAGTAGCCATTACTTGGCCTCCTCGCTGCTCGCGTCGCTCGCTGCTGAAGCCTCAGCAACCTCGACCTCCTCGGCGGCAGGTGCCGTCTCGGACTTCTTGGTGGTCTTCTTCGCCTTCGCGGGAGCCTCGACGACAGCCGGGGTGGCCCGGATGCCCAGCTCGCGCTCGCGCATGACCGTGTAGATACGGGCGATGTCGCGCTTGACCGCGCGCAGACGTCCGTGGCTGTCGAGCTGGCCGGTCGCGGACTGGAAGCGCAGGTTGAAGAGTTCTTCCTTCGCCTTCTTCAGTTCGTCGACGAGTCGCGCGTCTTCAAAAGTGTCGAGCTCTACTGGAGCGAGCTCTTTGGATCCGATCGCCATTATGCGTCGCCCTCCTCGCGCTTGATGATGCGTGCCTTAAGGGGCAGCTTGTGGATGGCACGGGTGAGTGCTTCGCGAGCAATGGTCTCGCTCACGCCGCTGAGCTCAAAGAGCACGCGACCCGGCTTGACGTTCGCGATCCACCACTCGGGCGAACCCTTACCGGAACCCATGCGGGTTTCGGCGGGCTTCTTGGTGAGCGGGCGGTCGGGGTAGATGTTGATCCACACCTTTCCACCACGCTTGATGTGACGGGTCATCGCGATACGCGCGGCCTCGATCTGGCGGTTCGTGACATAAGCCGGGCTCATCGCCTGGATGCCGAATTCGCCGAATGAAACCTTGGTACCGCCGGTGGCCTGGCCACTGCGTCCCGGGTGGTGCTGCTTGCGGTGCTTGACCTTACGTGGAATCAACATGGTTACGCCTCAACTCCTGCAGCAACGGGCGCCTCTGCCTTGGGGGCAGCGGTGCGGCGCGGGCGGTCACCGGCATCGCGACGGTCATCCCGGCGCTCCGGTCGCGACGACTTCTGGGTCGCCTGCTCGCGCGCGAGCTCTTTGTTGGTGATGTCGCCCTTGTAGATCCAGACCTTCACACCGATGCGGCCGAACGTCGTCTTGGCCTCGTAGAAGCCGTAGTCGATGTTGGCGCGAAGCGTGTGCAGCGGAACGCGACCCTCGCGGTAGAACTCGGAACGGCTCATTTCTGCGCCACCGAGACGACCGGAAACCTGGATGCGCACACCCTTTGCTCCGGCGCGCTGTGCACCCTGCATTCCCTTGCGCATCGCGCGGCGGAATGCCACACGAGCGGAGAGCTGCTCGGCGATGCCCTGGGCAACCAGCTGAGCCTCGGCCTCGGGGTTCTTCACCTCGAGGATGTTGAGCTGGATCTGCTTGCCGGAGAGCTTCTCAAGGTCGGCGCGAATGCGCTCAGCCTCGGCGCCACGGCGACCGATGACGATACCCGGACGGGCCGTGTGGATGTCCACGCGAACCCGGTCACGGGTGCGCTCGATCTCGATGCGGGCAACGCCCGCGCGGTCGAGCGAGGTCTTGAGCAGGTTGCGGATCTTCACGTCTTCGGCGACGTAGTCGCTGTAGCGCTGACCGGCCTTGGTGCTGTCGGAGAACCAGCGCGACACGTGGTCGGTGGTGATTCCCAGACGGAAACCGTAGGGGTTTACCTTCTGTCCCATTACTTCTTTCCTGCCTTTGTGGTCGAGCTCTTCGCGCTCTCCTCAACGAAGTGGTCTGGCGTGGCCAGAACGATCGTGATGTGGCTGGTGCGCTTGAGAATCTGGAAGGCCCGGCCCTGCGCGCGCGGCTGGAACCGCTTGAGGGTGGTTCCTTCGTCAACGAACGCGGCCGAGACGAACAGGTCTTGCTCGTCCAGGTAGCTGTTCGAGGCATCCGCCTTGACGCGCGCGTTGGCAATGGCCGACGCGACGAGCTTGTAGACCGGCTCGCTCGCACCCTGCGGCGCGAACTTCAGAATGGCGAGAGCCTCATGAGCCTGCTTGCCGCGGATCAAGTTGACGACGCGACGAGCCTTGGTTGCGGTGACGCGGATGTGCTTCACGCGTGCGATGGATTCGACCATTAGCGGCGGCGACCCTTCTTGTCGTCCTTCACGTGTCCACGGAAGGTGCGAGTCGGTGAGAACTCGCCGAGCTTGTGCCCAACCATGGTCTCCGTGACGAAGACCGGGATGTGTTTGCGACCGTCGTGCACTGCGATGGTGTGACCCAGCATCGCCGGGATGATCATCGAGCGGCGCGACCAGGTCTTGATCACGTTCTTGTTGTTGGCTTCGTTCGCCTTGACGACCTTCTGCAGGAGGTGGTCGTCGACGAAGGGGCCCTTCTTCAGACTGCGTGGCATCTTCTGACTCTCCTACTTGCGCTTCTTGCCGACATTGCGGCGGCGAACGATGAGCTGGTCACTGGGAAGGTTGCGCTTGCGAGTGCGTCCTTCTTTCTGGCCCCACGGGGTAACCGGGTGACGTCCACCGGACGTCTTGCCCTCACCACCACCGTGCGGGTGGTCAACCGGGTTCATGGCGACACCACGAACGGTCGGGCGAACGCCCTTCCAGCGCATACGGCCGGCCTTGCCCCAGTTGATGTTGGACTGCTCGGCATTGCCGACCTCGCCGATGGTGGCGCGGCAGCGAACATCCACGTTGCGGATTTCGCCCGACGGCAGACGCAACTGTGCGTAGGGGCCGTCCTTGGCGACGAGGCGAACGGATGCCCCCGCCGAGCGGGCCATCTTCGCGCCGCCACCCGGGCGAAGCTCGATGGCGTGGATGACGGTACCGACGGGGATGTTGCGCAGCGGCAGGTTGTTGCCCGGCTTGATGTCGGCCGAGGGACCCGACTCGACGATGTCGCCCTGGTTGAGCTTGTTCGGAGCGATGATGTAGCGCTTCGAACCATCGACGAAGTGCAGCAGCGCGATGCGCGCGGTGCGGTTGGGGTCGTACTCGATCTCGGCAACGCGGGCGTTGACGCCGTCTTTGTCGTTGCGCTTGAAGTCGATCACGCGGTACTGGCGCTTGTGACCACCACCGATGTGACGCGTGGTGATGCGGCCGGCGTTGTTACGGCCACCGGTCTTCGGCAGCGGACGAAGCAGCGACTTCTCCGGGGTCGAGCGGGTGATCTCGGCGAAGTCTGCCACCGAGGAACCGCGACGACCAGGAGTCGTGGGCTTGTATTTGCGAATAGCCATTGTTTGTCTCCCTCAGTCCCTAGCCGACAGCCGTGAAGATGTCGATGGAACCGGACTTGAGCGTGACGATCGCACGCTTGGTGTCCTTGCGCTTGCCGAGTCCGAACTTGGTGCGACGGGTCTTGCCCGTGCGGTTCAGCGTGTTCACCGAGTCAACCTTGACGTTGAAGATCTTCTCGATAGCGAGCTTGATCTCGGTCTTGTTGGCGCGGGGGTCGACCACGAAGGTGTACTTGCCGTCATCGATCAGGCTGTAGCTCTTCTCGGAGACGACCGGCGAAATGATGATGTCGCGCGGGTCTTTGTAGTTGACGGCGCTCATGCGCTGACCTCTTCCTTGGTGGCCTCGGTGGCGGTCGACTTCGTGTTCCACGCAACGAACGCGTCAAACGCGCCCTTGGTGAACACGATGTCGTCGCTCACGAGAACGTCGTACGCGTTGAGCTGGTCGAAGGGGAGCACGTGAACGCTCTGGATGTTGCGAACGCTCAGGTAGCTCACCTCGTCTTCGCGCTGCAGAACGATGAGCACGTTCTTGCCGGGCGTGATGTCGGAGAGCAACGCGGCAACAGCCTTCGTCGACGGCTTGTCGGCAACCGACAGCGAGTCGATGATGTGCAGACGCTCGCCGCGGGCGCGGTCAGAGAGTGCACCGCGCAGTGCTGCCGCAATCATCTTCTTGGGGGTGCGCTGCGAGTAGTCGCGCGGGTGCGGCCCGTGAACGATGCCACCACCCTTCATCTGTGGTGCGCGGATCGAGCCCTGGCGTGCGCGGCCGGTGCCCTTCTGCTTGAACGGCTTGCGGCCAGCACCCGAAACTTCGCCGCGGCGCAGGGTGTTGTGCGTTCCCTGGCGAGCAGCAGCGCGCTGGGCGACAACAACCTGGTGGATGAGCGGAACGTTGGTCTGCACATCGAAAACTTCGGCGGGAAGCTCGACCGAGTCGACCTTCTTGCCCTTGGCGTCAATGACGTCGATAGCGGTGTTTGCCATGGCGTTACGCCCCCTTCACTGCGTTGCGAACGAAGACGATGCGGCCGCGGGCTCCGGGCACTGCGCCTTTGACGAGCAGGATGCCCTTCTCAACGTCAACCGAGTGCACGGTGAGGTTGAGCACGGTCACGCGGTCGCCACCCATGCGGCCGGCCATGCGCATCCCCTTGAAAACCCGGCTGGGGGTCGAGGATGCACCGATCGAGCCGGGCTTGCGGTGGTTGCGGTGCGAACCGTGGCTGGACGACACGCCCTTGAAGTTGTGGCGCTTCATAACGCCGGCGAAGCCCTTGCCCTTGCTGGTGCCGACGACGTCGACCTTCTTGCCCGCCTCGAAGAGGTCGACCGTGAGCTCCTGGCCGAGGCTGTAGTCGGTGGTGTCGTCGGTGCGCAGCTCAGTGAGGTGGCGGCGCGGCGTGACGCCGGCCTTCTCGAAGTGACCGGTGAGCGGCTTGGTGACCTTGCGCGGGTCGATCTGACCGTACGCGATCTGCACAGCGCTGTAGCCGTCGACCTCGGGGGTGCGTACCTGGGTCACGACGTTGGGAGTGATCTCCACAACGGTGACGGGCACGAGCTTGTTGTTCTCGTCCCAGACCTGCGTCATGCCGAGCTTTTTGCCCAGCAGACCCTTGGTCGTCTTGGTGTTAGACATTGGTTTTCCTTATCGGCTCTTCGCGCTGTGTGTCGCGAGCTAAAGCTTGATCTCGATGTTGACGTCGGCGGGCAGGTCGAGTCGCATGAGCGAGTCGACAGCCTTGGGCGTCGGGTCGATGATGTCGATGAGCCGCTTGTGGGTGCGCTTCTCGAAGTGTTCGCGGCTGTCCTTGTACTTGTGGGGAGAGCGGATGACCGCAATCACGTTCTTCTCCGTCGGGAGCGGAACCGGGCCGACGACGGTCGCGCCTGCACGGGTCACCGTGTCGACGATCTTGCGCGCCGAAGAGTCGATGACCTCGTGGTCGTACGACTTAAGTCGAATGCGGATCTTTTGTCCCGCCATGACGGACTCTCTTTCTGTAATACATCTGGACTGCGCTGTGCGGCTCGCCCCTTGGGGCGGCCGTCATGCTCAGCACTTCTGCTTCGCACCACTGTTTATCTGTCAAAGGTTCTTGTTGCGTCATCCTGCCTTGTCGCGCTGGCCATGACGACCTCGCGGCGCACAGCACCAACTTCGCGATTCAGGAGGGATTAAGCTTCGGTTCTGCTTCCCGCGACCTAGCTCTCACATCTCGCGGAATCCCGCACCGATGAGGCTATGCACTGCCTGGAAGTGATTCGCGCGCCAGAGGCGGCGAAGTGTTGAACTAGACGAGTTTGCCATACCGCGGCACTTGCTGCAACCCGGGCGTGTCGCGGCCCGCGGGCTTAGGGGGCAGCACGCTGGTGCACGCGCGAGAAGGGACACCCGCTCGTCGGCAATACGAGCGGATGCCCCAGAACTCCACGCACCTGCTACGGGAAGATCGGCACCGAGTACAACGTCACCGAGGTGTAGTTGGGCTTGGACACGATGAGACGCACCCTGATCTCCCGACCGAAGTCAGCGGCGGTCAGCGAGTACGTTGACGACTTGGCTAGCACTCCTGTCGGCAGGTAGATCGGGGCACCGTTGCGATACCACTGGTAGGCAATGCTCGTGCCGGAGTCGGTCACACTTCCAGCGGTCAATGACGCCGTCAGCTTGCCGGTCACCGTGTTGTTGGTCACCATTGGTGCTGCAAACGAGCCCGAGAGGATGCCCTTGGCTACGACACCCGTCGGGGCTGACAGCAGCGAGCTCGTCAGGAACCCAGACACCGGCGCGGTCACCCGCACCGTGGTCTTCGTGTTGTAATCCGCGGCCACCAACGAATACGTGCCACCCGTCGCACCCGCAATAGCAACCC
>SCSV01000324.1 GCA_004297555.1 Salinibacterium sp. | reverse complement strand
GTGGCCGCCGGGCGCGGTAGTCGAGCAGGGCATCGTTGTCGAATTCGACGAGTTCGCGGTGTTCGAGAGTCTCAAGAAAGTAGTCGCTCAATTGGGTGACGGCACCACCGGCATCCGCAAACCCGGTGAGGGCGGCAACCAGGTGGAGGCCGTCGGGCACCTCGGTGACGTCCGTTGAGAAGTCGTAGAGTCCACCCGGGTCATTCATAGCTCCACTCTAATCGCGGCACCTCGCGCTGGGCAGAGAAGACGGCGCGCCGTGACCAACGCGTAGAGCGAACACAATTCTTCTCGCTCGCTACGATTACCGGATGACCGTGCCAACGCTCTCCATCTCCCCCGCCGCACCGCTCACGATCGAAGCGGACGTGCTCGTTATGGGAGTGCGCAAGACGGACGATGGCCCACAACTCGCCAGCGATGCTGCCGAGTTCGAAGCCCTGCAGCTCGCCCTCGAAGCGATCGGGGTGACCGGCGCGCAGGATGAACTTCGCCGCCTGCCCGGCGGCCACGGCGCCACCGAGAGCATCGCGCTGATCGGGCTCGGCGGCGGCGAGGTAACGACCGACGACCTTCGCTATGCCGCCGGCTCCGCGGCCCGGCAGTTGCGCGGCATCGAGTCGATCGTGCTCGGCCTGCCCGCTGAGACCGACGACGAAGTGCTCGCGGTACTCACCGGGGCCGCGATCGGCGCCTATTCCTATACCGAATACCGGGCGAACTCGCTCGAGGCCACGAAGATGCCACCGACCGCGATCATCGTCGCCTCGTCGAATGCCACCGCCGGGCTCATCGAGCGTGCGGTGATCATCGCGCAGGCGGTGCACACCGTGCGCGACCTGGTGAATACCCCGCCGTCGGACCTATATCCCGAGACCTTCGCTGAGACGGCTGGTCAATTGGCCTCCGCCGCGGGAGTCTCGGTGTCCGTGCTCGATGAGAAGGAACTCGCCGCGGGCGGCTACGGCGGGCTGCTCGGCGTGGGGCAGGGCTCCACTCGTGGGCCGCGACTCGTCAGACTCGACTACTCCCCGGCATCCGCCTCGAAGCATCTCGCGCTGGTCGGCAAGGGCATCACCTTCGATTCGGGCGGCCTCTCGCTCAAACCACCCGCCTCGATGATCGGCATGAAGTACGACATGACCGGCGCGGCAACCGTGCTCGCGGTCATTTGTGCGGCCGCGAAACTCGGGCTGCCCGTGCACATCACCGCGTGGTTGTGCCTCGCCGAGAACCTGCCCTCGGGTTCGGCGCTCAGGCCGAATGACGTCATCCGCATCCGTGGTGGAAAGACCGTCGAGGTGCTCAACACCGACGCCGAGGGCCGGCTGGTGCTCGCGGATGGGCTGGTCGCCGCGGGCGAGGACGAACCGGATGCGATCGTCGACGTTGCTACCCTCACCGGAGCCGCCTCGGTCGCGATGGGCACCCGCTACGTGCCGGCGATGGGCGACAGCGAACTCGTCGGCCGGGTCGTCGACGCGGCCGCCCGCGTTGGCGAGACCCTGTGGGCGATGCCCATCCCCGCCGAACTGCGCGCGCTGCTCAACTCCGACATCGCCGACATTGCCAACGTCAAGCCCGGCAACACTGCGGGCGGGATGCTCATTGCCGCCGCGTTCTTGCGCGACTTCGTGCCGAGCGTCGGCGAGGGCGACGAGAAGCGCATGATTCCCTGGGCGCACCTCGACATTGCCGGAGCCGCCAACAACGGCGCCGCGGGATGGGGACTCACCGGCAAAGGCCCGACCGGAGTTGTCGTGCGCGCCCTGATCGAACTGGCCGAGGATTTCAGCTTTTCGCAGTAAGGCCGGTAGTTGGGCCCGTAGTAAGGTTTTTTCCGGCGGGCAAACCCGCTCGTCGGACGCCCAACTCACCCCCTCGGCGCGCCCGGTGCACACATCCTTACAGAGGAGTTGCTGGGATTGTCTGAGCAGAATTTTGACCTGGTGGTGCTCGGTGGCGGAAGCGGTGGTTATGCAGCAGCGTTGCGCGCAAGCCAGCTCGGCCTCTCGGTCGCACTGATCGAGAAGAACAAACTCGGCGGCACCTGCCTGCACGTGGGCTGCATCCCGACCAAGGCGCTCCTGCACTCGGCCGAGGTCGCGGATGTCACGCGCGAGGCAGCGCAATATGGCGTCACCGCCCAGCTCGGCGGCATCGACATCAGTGCGGTCACCAAGTACCGCCAAGACATCGTCGCGAGCAAGTTCAAGGGGCTCCAAGGCCTGATCAAGGCTCGCGGCATCACCGTGATCGAGGGCGAGGGCAAGCTCGTCTCCCCCACCACCGTTCAGGTCGGCGCGGACACCATCACCGGCAAGAACGTCGTGCTCGCCACCGGCTCGTTCTCCCGCTCACTTCCCGGCCTCGAAATCGGCGGTCGCGTGATCACCTCCGAGCAGGCCCTCGAACTCGACTTCGTGCCGAAGAAG
>SCSV01000323.1 GCA_004297555.1 Salinibacterium sp. | reverse complement strand
GGGACTTCGAAGCGTTCTTGCGTGAGCGCCATCCGGAGACGGGGGTGCTCCGCCACGTGCTGCTGCACGAGCACATTGTCCGCCTCTGCCTCGACGCCGGCGTCGCGAAGGGGGCACAGTGGGCCGCCGACAGCACGCCCATGTGGTGCTACGGCGCGGTTCAGGACACGGTGCGGCTGCTCGGCGACGGCCTCCGGGCCGCCGGCCGCTGGTTCGCCCAGGCGCGAGACACGTCGATGGCGGCGCTCGCGGTGGCGTGGAAACTCCCCTTGCTCGTGGCGAAGAGCACCAAGGGCTACTTCCGACTGGACTGGCGCGATGTGGACGCTCGGGGCAAGGCCGTGGGCGAGCTCGCGGAGGCGGCGGCTCGCGTCGCAGAGACCGTCGGCTCGGCCGCGAACCTCGGCAAGACCTATGCGGGGCGACGGGCCCTGGAGCTGTGCCGGATCCTGGTGCGCGTCGTCGCGCAGGACCTGGAGGTCGACTCAGGTGGGAAGTGGACCATCGCCCGACGGGTGGTGGAGAACCGGATCGTCAGCCTCACCGACACCCAGGCGCGGCACGGGCGGAAGACGAGGAGCGTCTCGTTTGAGGGGTTCAAGCTCCATGTGCTCGGCGACCTCGTGGGGGGGCTGATCGCCTCGGTCTCCGTGGCACCGGCCAACGTTGCGGACAACGCTCCCATGCACCGGCTGATCGCGCGCGCCCAACGCACCGGGGCGACGATCGACCGGCTGCTCGCGGACACCGCCTACGGCTCAGCGCGGGACCGGGTGTGGGCGCGCGGCGTCGCCGGCGTGGCGGTGATCGCCCCGGCGCCCTCGACCTCCCGCGCGAGCACGAAGCACCGGAAGGAGGCGTTCGCGGTTGACTTCGAGGCAGGGACGGCAACCTGCCCGGCAGGCATCGCCACCGACTGGAAGCGCGCAGTCAAGGCCGACGACATCGACGGGCTGGCCGTGGCCTACAGCTGGCCCGCAGCCACGTGCGCGGCGTGCCCGATGCGGGCGGCTTGCTGCGACAAGGACCGCGGCGGGCGTCGCCTGGTCCTCCACCCCTATGAGCGCGAGCTGCGGGCCACTCGCACGGCGTGGGCGAACCCCGAATTGCGCATGGAGTACCGCGACCGGTCGCGGTTCGAGCGACTCAACCACCAGCTCACCCGCCACGGCGCCCGACAGGCACGTGCCTGGGGATTGGCCGCGGCGAACCTCCAAGCCCACGCCGTGGCCATGCGCTGCAACCTGCAGCTTCTCGCCAAGGCCTACGCTGTCCGCGAGTCCGCCGCGGCGTAGCTCCAGAGCCACGGCATCGCCTCCGAAACACGACCCGTGGACGGGCCTCGTGCGCGTGAGCGTGCTCGTTCACCGGGTCTGGTGCGGCGTTCCGGACCCGTTGCCCGACGAACGCACCACGAAAACCGATCACGATCACGACTACGCGGCCCGTCCACGGCCCCAGGCCGTCGCCAGTTGGCCTGAATTCGGGTG
>SCSV01000322.1 GCA_004297555.1 Salinibacterium sp. | reverse complement strand
GATGAGTACCGGTTCCAGGTCGATCTGAACTGGAGACGAACGCAGTACTTCTTCGCTCTGAACGCGGCTGTTCTGGTCGCCGCCATAGGCCTACTCCGCACTGGAGCAGATCTGCCGGCGGTCGTCGAGGTTGCACCGTTTTTCGTCGGCGTTGCGACTTCCTTACTGGCACTCGCTGCGAACTCGACTCAGAAGGAGTACTACCGAGCAACGCAGGACACCAAGCGGGCGCTTGAGCAACGGCTCGGCCTGGGGGAACTCGCGACGCGGACCACCCCGGGGATGGGCAGCAAGCGTAAACGCAAGCTCGGAAAGGTCACCACGCTGCAGAACGTGGTGCTTTGGGTGTTCGTCCTCGCCAATGTCGCAGGCATGGCATCTGTCGCCTTCAGACCACAGACGGAACCATCCAGCGACAACGTCAAGTGCAGAATCGACAACCGCCAACCGGCTTCCACCGTCAGCTGCACCATCAGTCGAGGCTCCTAGCCCAGGTCCGGGAGACTGTTCACCCTTGTCTCAGATGACGGGTCTGCCTGAGGATTCTTGGTAGACCAGGGCGACTGTCACAGTCGCTACCGGTGGCGCCGCGCCGTGGCCAGCTGGACCTCCTACTCAAGCGCGGATCTGACCACCGCGAGGATCGACTGCGGATCTTCGTGTTCCCAGAACCGGTAGGCCTGCCACCCGGCAGCCTCTAGTTCGGCGGCATGGCGAGCGTCTCGAGCCTTGTTCTCGCTCAGCTTTCGGTCCCAGTACGCGGCGTTCGTCGTCGACCGTGTCCCATGCTCGGGACACCCGTGCCAGAAGCATCCATCGATAAAGACGGCGACCTTGCGGCGCGTAAACACCACGTCGGGCCGGATCGGCCGATGACCAGGGACTCGGATGGGGTAGTCGACGCGAAATCGCAGCCCGCTGCGATGGAGGAGGGATCGAACCGCGAGTTCAGGCTTGGTATCTCGTCGCCGGTTCGCGCGCATGATCGCGCGGCGCTCCTCGGGCACTCCCTCCCACTGATGCCTGCCGCTCGTTGCAGTACGGTTGCTTTGGGTCGCACTCCTTCGCATCTGCCGGTGCGAAGCCTACGCTTGCGTGCGTGCCCGTCGAGACCGCGCGAGACCTGGATGCAGACTTCCTGCGCGCGGCCACACGTCCGAAAGTCGACAAGAAGCGCCCGCGGAAGCTGGGGGTTGTCGACTTGTTCTCGGGCTGCGGCGGGCTGACGATTGGTGCGATCGAAGGGGCGCGGCGCAAAGGCGTCGAGGCGGAGCTGCGACTTGCCGTGGACCAGTGGGGCGCGGCCCTTGACGTCCTGCAATGCAGCCTGGACATCGAAGACGAGCGCGTTCTTGAGATGAGCGTGGCCTCGATCTTCGGCGTGGCCGGCCAGAGCCGCGACACCAAGGCCCGGCAGCGCCTCAAGGACATCGCCCCAACGACGGATCTCTTGTTGGCTGGCCCCCCGTGCCAGGGGCACTCCGCACTGAACAATCACACTCGTCACGACGACGATCGGAACGAGCTGTACGTGGCGATGGCGGACGCAGCCGAGCTGCTCGAGCCCAAGGTCGTCATCATCGAGAACGTCCG
>SCSV01000321.1 GCA_004297555.1 Salinibacterium sp. | reverse complement strand
CCGATCTTCAGGCGGTCGTGCACCTCCCAGGTCGCGGTGCAGATCTCGTCCAGGAACCACCGGTCGTGAGTGACGACCACGAGCCCGCCCGCGTTGGCGGACCAGCGCCGCTTGAGGTGCGCGGCGAGCCAGGCGATGCCCTCCACGTCGAGGTGGTTGGTGGGCTCATCCAGGAAGATCACATCGTGGTCGCCGATCAACAGAGCGGCGAGGGCGACGCGCCTGCGCTGACCGCCGGAGAGATCCCCGATCTTTGCTTCCCACGGGATGTCCGCGGCAAGTCCCGCGATAACGTCGCGCACTCTCGCGTCCCCGGCCCAGACGTGCTCGTCGATCTCGCCGATGATCGTCTGGTGCACCGTCCGCGAAGGGTCGAGCTCGTCGGCCTGGTCGAGCATCGCGAGCGTGATTCCGCCGCGACGAGTGACCCGGCCGGCGTTGGGCTCGAGGCGCCCAGCGAGCATCCGGAGCAGGCTCGACTTGCCGTCACCGTTGCGACCGACGATGCCGATGCGGTCGCCCTCGTCGAGCCCGATGGTGACGCGGTCGAAGACAACGCGGGTCGGATATTCGAGGTGCAGCGCTTCGGCGCCGAGGAGGTGTGCCACTCGTGAGAGCCTATCCGCGGGTCGAGTACCGTTGAGCCATGGAAGAGGGGGCCGAGCTGGACGATCCGACTGGTTCGTCGCCTGCGGCAGCACCGGCTGACTCCGCGCCGGGCGACGTGCCCGCCGTCGACCTCGTCACCGGCGAACCCATCACGCCTGCCGACGCCGAGCTGCCCTTCATGCACGACGTCACCGTCGAGCTCTTGCTCGCCTCGCCCTTGCACCGCTACGAGGGCCGGCCCGAAGACGGCCCGGTCGAAGCCGAGGGGCGCGAGCTGTTCGAGTCGATCGACCTGCGCGCCGGGCTCGGCATTGTCGGTGATCGTTACTTCGGGCATCCCGCCCATGTGGGCTCCGCGGTCACCGTGATTGCCGCGGAATCTCTTGAGCATGTGGCCCGAACGCTCGGGCTGCCGGAAGTGCCGCACGCTTCGTTCACCCGGCGCAATATCGTGCTACGCGGCGTCGATGTCGACGATCTGCGCAACGTCGTCTTCAGCCTCGACACCGACGCCGGGCCGGTGCTGTTCCGCGGGCACCGGCCCGCCAACCCCTGCGCCTGGATGGATGCCGCGATCGCCCAAGGCGCGCACAGCGCGCTGCGCGGCAGGGGCGGGATGCGCTGCGAAGTTCTCTCCGACGGCACCCTCACGCTCGGCCCCGCGGTGCTTCGCAGCTCGGCCGAACTCGGGCCGGCGCCCGTGTAGTTCTACTCGACGGCGACCGTGACCGCGTGCCAGCCCTCGGCGCCGTTGGGGGCGGGCGGCACTTGGGTTGCGCTTTGGGTTTGGCCGAGGGAATCCGTCGCTCGTACTTCAAGAAGGTGGCTACCGCGCGGAGCATCCCACTCGTAGACCCACTGCCGCCAGGTGTCGGCCGAAATGGGGTCGGCGAGGCGCGCCGGCTGCCACACGCCTCGGTCGATACGTACTTCGACGGCACTGATTCCAGTATGCTGCGACCAGGCCATGCCGGCGACCGCCACACGGCCCGCTCGCACTCGTGCGCCGCTCGCTGGCACATCGATGCGGGACTCGGTCTTGATCGGCCCGTGGTCCGACCAGCCGCGGTAGCTCCAGTACGCGATGTCCTCGGCAAAAGTCGTGACCTTCAGCTCGGTGACCCACTTGGTTGCGGAGACGTACCCGTAGAGGCCGGGCACGACCAGGCGGGCCGGGAAGCCGTGTTCGAGCGGGAGCGGTTCGCCGTTCATCCCCACGGCCAGAAGACTGTCGCGCCGGGGGTCTTGCAGCACCTCGAGCGGTGTGCTCGCGGTGAACCCGTCGATGCTGCGTGAGAGCACCATGTCGGCGCGAGGCAGCGGCCGCGCCCGCTCGAGGAGTTTGTGCAGCGGGTAGCCCAACCAGATGGCATTTCCGATCAGGTTGCCGCCAACCTCGTTGGACACGCAGGCCAGGGTCACCGCCCGCTCGGTGAGTGGCAGGGTCAGCAGTTCGTCGAAGGTGATCTCGACCTCTCGCTCCACGAGGCCGATGATGCGAAGCTTCCAGGTGCTCACGTCGACGACGGGCACCTGCAGAGCGGTATCGATTCGGTAGAAACTCTCGTTGCTCGAGATCAGAGGCGTGATGCCCGGGATGTCCAACTCGGCGCCCGCGCTGATCTGCGGTGCTGGCGTGGCCGGCTTCGGCAGTTTCACCGAGTCGCGCAGAGTGGCGATCGCCGCGTTCGCGGAGTTGTAGGCGCGGGCGGCGACCCCGACGACGAGCGCGCCGGCGGCAGTCATCCCGAGCATGGTGAGAAAACGCCGACGGTCTATTGCGACGTGAATCGGATCGGAGTCGGCCCAGTCGGCAAGTCGGTCGAGTCCAATCCGCAGCACGACGGTGCCGACGATCACACCGATCACGCTCGGCACGATCCACCAGGGCGTGGCTCCCGCTCGAGTTGCGGCCGCGACGCTCGCCACGACTCCGACCAGCACGAGCAGCACGTTGCCCAGAGGCGGTCGCCTCCACTGCAGAACGCCGACGGCGAGCGCGAGGAGAACGACGACAATGCCGAGCACGACCAGGAGCGCGATCTTGTCGCCGGTGCCGAACAGCGCGATGACGAAGTCCTTGACCCAGGGCGGAGCGAGGTCGATCGCCAGCGAACCGACCGCGAACATCGGGCTGCTGCCCGCCCCGACGACGACGGCGAGCACCTCGGCGACGGCGAGACTGACAAGCGCAGCGAGCATCCCGGCCACTGCGGCCCACTGGTAGCGGCGGCGAGCGCTCATGAGAGCGATGCTAGTTAGGTTGCGGAGGATGACACGCCGCAAAACGCCTCGCGCGCGGCTTCCGAGCGGCGTGTCATCCTCCGCAACCTAAACGCGCGGGCGCGGTCAGACCTCTGCGACGAGCCATTCCGGTTTGGCGGGCAGGTCGGTGAAAGCGCGGTAGGCGGCATCCGATCGTGGCGCGAAGACAACCCAGAGCGTAAGCAAGGTCAGCCGCAGATCAGTGAGCACGGACTTGCGCTTGAGGTACCACATCTCGAGGGCGATCTTGTAGGGAACGATCTTCGCGACGTAGAACTCGCGCGGGTCGACGCCGGGCTGGGAGAGCAGCAATTCTTCATCGCGGAAGATGACCGAGCCGATGCCCGTGATGCCCGGTCGAACATCGTGGATCGCGTCGCGTTCCGCTCCCGGGTAGATGTCGAAGTCGACTTTCATCTGCGGGCGCGGGCCGACGAAACTCATGTCACCGGTGAGCACGTTGATGAGTTGGGGCAACTCGTTGATCTTGGTGGCGCGCAGCACTCGGCCCACTTTGGTCACGCGTCGGTCGCCGCGCACGGTCAAGCTGCCGGTGTCGAGGTTCGGGCTGTCCTTGAGCATGGTCGCGAACTTCCAGATGCCGAAAGTGCAGTTGCGATAGCCAATGCGGTTCTGGCGGTAAAACACCTCGCCCTCCCCGGTCAGGCGCAACACAATTATGATCACGAGGAAGGCAGGGGCGAGCACAACCAGCGCTGCGAGAGCGAACAGGATGTCGAAGAACCGCTTAGTGAACGCGTACATTGCTACATCTTCTGGTCGAGGCTCTTGCCGGTCTCGACGTGTTGGAAGGTGGGAACGAGGCCGGTGAGGGCTTCGACGATGGATTCTTTGGCGAGTTCGGGCTGCTCGAAGAGGGCACGCAGATCGGCGCAGATCTCGCGGATGGCGGCGATGTCGTGGTGCGTCTCGCCCTTCACGATTCCGACGGTCTTGAGGCTCTCGAGGTCAACCACCTCGGTGTCGGTGTGGAACTCCTCGAACGATTTCTCGCCCGAGGTGTCCGACTCGAAGTAGTACACGGGCCACGTGGTATCCCCCGCACTGCGCCCGGCAGCTTTCTCGCGCGCTTCTGCCTCGGATGCGCAGTGCTCGGGCTCGTAGCCATGGGCGCGGAGCAGGGCATCCGCGATCGAAGAAAAGGTGAGCATCTTTGACTCGTCGAGGGGCGGGAAGAAGATGTCGCCCGGCTCGCCGAGCATGCAGGCGAGCAGACACAATTGACCGCTCTCGAGCGGCGAGACGAAGAAGCGGCGAATATCGGATGGCGCGGACAGCGGCTGGTTCTTGGCGATGCGCTCCACGAACCCAGCGGGCAGGCTGCCATTGGAGAAGGCGACGTTCGCGAACCGGGCGGTGGAGGCGGGAAGGCGCTTGGCGTAGGCGAGCACCGCTTCTTCCATGAGCTTCTTGCTCGCCCCCATCACGTTCGCGGGGTTCGCGGCCTTGTCGGTCGAGACGCAAAAGAAGTGCTCGGGCGGAGCGTCGAGCAGTAGGTCGAGCAGTTTGACCGTGTTGATGACGTTGTTCTCGAGCATCGCCTCGATCGAGAAGCGGTCCTTCTCGCTGCGCACATGCTTGTGGGCGGCGAAGTGGGCGACGACGTCGAAGGGTCCGGCTGAGCGGAACATGCGCGCAAAGATCTCGCTGCCGAAGCTGATCGGGTAGGTCGTGTAGTCCTCGGGCACGAACTGGCCGGGCGTGCTGCGCAGGTCGCGGGTGAGTTCGGTGAGGCCGTTCTCGCTCAGATCGACGACGCAGAGTCGCGCGGGTTCGAAGGGCAGCAGGGCCTTGATGAACGAGGATCCGATCGAGCCAGCACCGCCGATGACGAGCACCGATTTGCCGTGGATGGCTTCGCGCAATTGGTCATGCCGGGCCGCCAAATCTGCCGCGAACAAGCTCTCCGAGCGAGCGATGACGTGCTCGGCGATGAAGGCGTCGAGGGAGAACGGGGTGCGCATGTCGGGAATCACCCTACCAACCGGTTAATCGCCGACGATGCGAGCACCGTGGACCGGGCCCGTTGCGCGCACGACATTGAGCCGCGCGGCGCTCAGCGCGATCTGAAGTTCGAGGGCCGAGTCGAGGTCGGCGGCAAGGAAGGCGACCGTCGGCCCCGAGCCGGAGACGATGCCGGCGAGGGCGCCGTTCTGCTCCCCGAGTTCGAGCACGCCGGCGAGGTCGGGTTCGAGGTGCAGGGCGGGTGCCTGCAGATCGTTGTACAAACACTCGGCGAGCATTTCCGGGTCGCCGGCGCGCAGGGCGTGCAACACGCTTGCATCGACGGATGGCGCGGCTTGCGCCGGAAAGATGTCTTGCGCATGGCGGTCGCGGTGCCGATCGAGCTCGTGGTAGACCTCCGGGGTCGAAAGGCCGATGTCGGCGAAGGCGAGTACCCACTGGAATTGACCCTTGGCGAGGGCAGGGCTCAGTTGGTCACCCCGGCCGGTGCCAATCGCGGTTCCGCCGGTGAAGGCGAAAGGAACGTCCGCGCCGAGTTCTGCGGCGAGCTCGAGCAGGTCTTCGCGGGAGAGCCCGGTCTGCCATAACGCGTCGCACGCGAGCAAGGTGGCTGCGGCATCTGCTGATCCCCCGCCCATGCCGCCAGCGACGGGCACGTGCTTCCCAACATCGAGGCGCACTCCCCCACGGTAGCCGGCGCGGCGAGCGAGCAGCAGAGCCGCCTTGATCGCAATGTTCGCTCCGTCGGTGGGCACGCCCGAGACGTCGACGGAACCGCTGACCTTGACCGAGAAGTCGTCGGCGCGACTCGCGCGCACATCTTGGTAGAGCGAGACCGCTTGGTAGGCGGTGGCGACATCGTGGTAGCCGTCAGGCAGCAGCGAACCGACTTTGAGAAAGACGTTGATCTTGCCCGGCGCCCGAGCGTGCACCACATCCGGGGCCGCGTCGGTCGTCATGAGTCCAACCTAGCGCGGCGGCGGAGTGCCGTTCGCCGCGCCAGCCGGGCTCAGCGAACGGGTCATCTACAGTTCACGAAGCGGGCACTTCGGCAACGCTGGCGATCGCTAGGAAGTCGAGGACCGTAAGCTCCTCACCACGAGCCGTGGGCGCAATACCCGCAGCATCGAGGCGAGCGGATGCCGCGGCCGAGCCGCCGAGTACCCCGGCGAGCGCCTGCCGCAACATTTTGCGCCGCTGCTGGAATGCGGCATCTACGAGGGCGAAGGTGGCGAGCCGCTCAGCCTCGGTTCCGGGCTGCTCGCGCCGCTCGAACCGAACCAGGATCGAGTCGACGTTCGGTACCGGCCAGAACACCTGGCGGCTGACCTTGCCCGCCGTCGAGAACTCGCCGTACCAGGCGGCCTTCACACTCGGCGCCCCATAAACCTTGGAGCCGGGCGACGCGGCAATGCGCTCGCCGACCTCGGCCTGCACCATGACGAGTCCGCGATTGATGCCCCGGAAGTGCTCAAGAAAGTGCAGAAGCACCGGCACGGAGACGTTGTACGGCAAATTCGCAACGAGAACGCCCGGGTCGCCGGGCAACTCCCGCACGCGCAACGCATCTTCGGTGATGACCGCGAGCCGGGCATCCGGCTGCAGACTCGCGACCGTGAGCGGGAGTTGGGCGGCGAGGCGAGTGTCGATTTCAACCGCGACGACGGATGCCCCAGTCTCGAGCAACCCGAGCGTGAGCGATCCCAGCCCAGGGCCGACCTCCACGACCGTCTCGTCGCCCGTCACACCGGCGGACTTCACGATTCGGCGGACCGTGTTGGCGTCGATGACGAAGTTCTGTCCGAGCTTCTTGGTGGGCTGGATGCCGAGCAGGTCGGCGAGGTCGCGGATCTCGGCGGGGCCCAGCAACGCGCTGGAGCTCACGCCAGCTCCGCGAACGGCCCGGTCTCCACCGTCACCGGGTCGGAATCCCAGGTGCCGTAGACCGCTTCGGTCGTCGACGCGATCTGGGCGGCGAGCATGGCGACATCAGTCTCCAGGTGGGCGGCCATGGCGCGCAGCGTGTGCGGGATGAGGTACGCCGAGTTCGGGCGGCCGCGGAACGGGTGCGGCGTGAGGAAGGGGGCATCCGTCTCGATCAGGATGTTGGCGCGCGGGATCGCGGCGAGCGCATCGCGCAGACCGGTCGCATTCTTGAATGTGACGGTGCCGGCGAAGGAGAGGTACCAGCCCTTGTCGGCGCACAGCCGGGCCATCTCGGCGTCCCCGGAGAAGCAGTGGAACACCGTGCGTTCGGGTGCCCCGACCCGCTTGAGGGTGTCGAGAACTTCGGCGTGGGCATCCCGATCATGAATCTGCAGCGCGAGGTTGTGCCGCTTCGCGATCTCGATGTGCGCCTCGAAGGAGCGCTGTTGCGCCTCCCGCCCGTCCTCCGCGGTGCGGTAGAAGTCGAGCCCGGTTTCGCCGATCGCGCGCACCCGGGGCCGTGCGGCGAGTTCGTCGATCTCAGCGAGGGCGTCATCAAGGCCCCCGGATGCTGCATACCCTGGCACCTCATTCGGGTGCAGTGCCACCGCCGCCAGTACACGGGGCTCGCGTGCTGCTATTTCGGCAGACCACCGGGACGTCTCCAGATCGCCGCCGACCTGCACGACACCGCGCACTCCGACGCTGGATGCCCGGTCGAGCTGCTCGCGATAGTCGAGTGAGGGCTCGCCGTCGGCGATTTCTAGATGAGTGTGATTGTCGTAAACCCCCACCACGAGCGCCTCCGGCAGCGGAGGATACTCAAGGTTGCGCGACTGGCCATCCGAGGTCGTGTCACGCTGCCGCACGTAGGCGGAGGGTTCGCTCACACGGTCTCCTCGACCTCGATACGCGGGAAGAGCGAGGTGTCGAGCGGCGAGACGCGGGGGCCGCCGATCCACTCCCAGGCAAGATCGATGCGCTGGGCCTCGATCGGGCCGAGGCCGCCGATCGCCTTCCAGAGTCGCTCGGTGGCTTTGGGCAGCACAGGCGAGAGCAGCACGGCGAGGGTGCCGAGGCCGTGCACCGCGGTCGCTAGCACGGTTTCGAGTCGCTCGCGGTTGGCGTCGTCCTTCGCGAGAGCCCAGGGCTCTTGGTCGGTGATGTAGCCGTTGAGGGCATCGACGAGCTGCCAGATCGTGGCGAGAGCGTCGTGGATCGCGAAGGCGTCGATCGCGATGCCGGCCTCCTCGGTCACGCGCTTCGCGGTCGTGTAGATGAGCTCGTCGGCGTGAGTAAGCGCGCCAGCGGCGGGAATCTCACCATCGAAGTAACGGGTGACCATCGCGGTGACGCGCGACGCCAGGTTTCCGAAGCCATTTGCGAGCTCGGCCTGGTAGCGCGCGCTCAGGTCTTCCCAGCTGAACGAGCCGTCCTGTCCGAAAGTGATTGCGCTGAGGAAGTAGTAGCGGAAGGCATCCGAACCGAAGGTGTCGGTGATCTGGTTCGGGGCGATGCCGGTGAGCTTCGACTTGGACATCTTTTCGCCGCCGACGAGGAGCCAGCCATGGCCGAAGACAGCGCGCGGAACCTCGAGACCCGCAGCCATGAGCATGGCCGGCCAGATCACGGCGTGGAAGCGGGCGATGTCTTTACCAACGAGTTGCACGGCGGGCCAGCGCCGCTCGAACTGCTCGTCATCGACGCCGTAGCCGATCGCGGAGATGTAGTTGAGCAGGGCGTCGAACCAGACGTAGACGACGTGGCTGTGGTCCCACGGCACTTTGACACCCCAGTCGAAGCTCGAGCGCGAGATCGAGAGGTCGGCGAGGCCCTGCTTGACGAACTGGATGATCTCGTTGCGCACGCTCGGGGGCTGCACGAAGTTCGGGTTCGACTCGTAGAGGTCGAGGAGCGGCTTCTCGAAGGCGCTCATGCGGAAGAAGTAGTTCTTCTCCTTGAGCAATTCGACCGGGCGGCCGTGCACCGCGCAGACGAGTTGGCCCGAGTAGTCGCCGTCCTCGGTGGTGATGAGGTCGTCGAGTTGCTTGTATTCCTCGCAACCGACACAGTAATAGCCCTCGTACTCACCGGAGTAGATGTGACCGTCGTCGTAGAGCTTCTGCAGGAAGGTGGCGACGGCAGTCTCGTGCCGCTCTTCGGTGGTGCGGATGAAGTCGTCGTTGCGAATGTCGATCGTCTCGAGCAGCGGCTTCCACGAGTTCTCGACGAGCTTGTCGGCCCAGGCCTGCGGGCTCGTGTCGTTCGCGACCGCGGTGCGCAGAATCTTCTGACCATGCTCGTCCGTGCCGGTCAGCAGCCAGGTGTCTTCACCCCGCTGTCTGTGCCAACGAGCAAGAACGTCTGCCGCAACCTCTGTATACGCATGCCCGATGTGGGGCACGTCATTGACGTAGAAGATGGGCGTCGCAATGTAGAAGGAATCACCGGCGGCCATGCGCTCAATCGTAGCGGCGAGCGCGCCTGTGTTACTTCGCAGCCAGCGCGCCTTCATAGAGCTCGCGTTTGCTGAGCCTAGTCTCGGCCGCGACCTCGGCGGCGGCATCCTTCAACTTCTCCCCCGCAGCGACGAGCGCGAGCACCTGCGCGATTGCTGTCGGCAGATCGGATGCCCGTGGCGGCGCGCCCTCGACGACGACGCAGATCTCCCCCCGAGCGCCCTCAGCGAAGTGCTGTGCGAGCTCGGCGGCGCTCCCCCGCACAACTTCTTCATGGAGCTTGGTGAGCTCGCGGCACACCACGACCCGGCGCTCGGCACCGAGTGACGTGGCGAGATCAGCGAGAGTGGCACCGAGTCGGTTCGGCGATTCGAAGAACACCATCGTGCGCTCTTCGCGCGCGAGGCCCGTGAAGTATGAGACCCGGCCCTTGCGTGGCACGAAGCCCTCGAACGTGAAGCGATCGGTGGGCAAGCCCGAGATAGCGAGCGCGGTGAGGACGGCACTGGGGCCGGGCAGCGCTGTGACGGTGACCCCGGCGGCGGCGGCTGCCGAGACGAGCGGGAATCCGGGATCGCTGATGGCGGGCATCCCGGCGTCGCTGAGAACGAGCACATCGCTCTCGCGGGCGAGCTCGACGATCTCGGCGGCCCGCGCCGTCTCGTTGTGCTCGTGCAGCGCGATGAGCCGCGGCCGGTTCTCGATGCCGAGGGCGCGCATGAGGTGGATCGTCGTGCGGGTGTCTTCGCTCGCGATCACCTCGGCGTCCGTGAGCGCCTCAATGAGTCGCGCCGAGGCATCCCCGAGATTGCCGATCGGGGTCGCGGCGAGGATGATCACGCCCTCAGTTTGTCACTGACGAACTCTTCCGGTCACGAATACGACGATGTATATTTGTACATCATGAAGCGCACCCAGATCTATCTCGATGAGCAGCAACATGAGCGCCTCAGCGCTGAAGCCGCGCGGCGCGGCGTTACGTCATCGGCGGTCATTCGTGACGCGATCGACCGCTACCTGCGCCAAGAAGAGAACCCGCTTGCGCAATTGAACGAACTCAAGACTCTCGGCCGTTTGCTTGCTCAGACACCGGAAGCGGAAGGGCCATCCGGAGCTGAGGTTGTGGAGGAATTGCGCCGCGCGAGCGCAGAGCGCCTATCCTCGCGCGAGTGATCGCTCTACTCGATACCTCTGTGCTCATTGACTTCACACGGCGTCGGCAGGGAGCAATCGATCTGATCGAGAGTCTCAGCGAGGTTCCGCTGGTGTCGGAGATCAGCAGAACGGAGTTGCTTCAAGGCATGCGCGACTCGGAGCGGGCGCTCACTGAATTTCTAATGGCACGACTGGACTGGATTCCCGTGGTCGAAATCGTGTCTCGCCGCGCCGGAGAACTCGGCCGAGAGTGGAAACCCGCCAACAACGGAATAAGCGTGGAGGATCTGATCATCGCCGCGACTGCTGAGGTGTACAACGCGACCCTTTTCACCCACAACGTTCGACACTTCCCGATGTTTCCCGGACTCGCCCCCGCCTACTGATCGGCTGGCCTAGCATCGAGGATGTGAGCAACGCCCGCCCCGAGAGCGAATTCGAGACGCTCCTGGCCGCGGACGTGCCCGCCCGCGACTACGTCGAAGACCGTGGCTCGCGCCTCGATGATTGGTGGGCCTCGCGCTCCAATCGCACGTGGCGCCTGCTGCGCTGGGCCGGCCCGATCGTGGTCGTCATCATCGCGGCGCTCACTCGCCTCTGGAACCTGGGCTACCCGCACGCGCTCGTCTTCGACGAGACCTTCTATGTGAAGGATGCCTGGACCCTCACCAACCTCGGCTACGAGAGCGCGTGGCCCCAGAATGCCGATGAACTCTTCGCCGGCGGCAACTCGAACGTGTACTTTCACGACCCCTCTTTCGTCGTGCACCCGCCGCTCGGAAAATGGCTCATCGGGCTCGGGATGACGGTGCTCGGCCCCGACAACACGTTCGGCTGGCGCATCGCGACGGCCCTCGTGGGCATCGTCGCGGTCATCCTGATCATGGTGATCGCAAGACGACTGCTGAACTCGACCCTGCTCACCACAATCGCCGGGTTCTTGATGGCGATCGACGGCAATGCGATCGTGATGAGCCGCGTGGCCCTGCTCGATAACTTCGTGATGTTCTTCGCCCTGCTCGGCTTCGGCGCGGTGCTCCTCGATCGCGGCTGGAGCGAGGGACGACTCGAGCGCTGGGTGGAGGCGCGCGGTCGCGCTGGCCGTGGCATCCATTGGGGTCCCGCTCTGTGGTGGCGGCCCTGGCTCATCGCAGCCGGAATCGCTTTCGGCGCGGCGTCGGCCGTGAAGTGGAACGGCCTTTACTTTCTGGCCGGCTTCGCCGTCTACACCCTGCTGGTGGATGCCCTGGCCCGACGCCGCGCGGGCGTCAGGTTCTGGGCGAGCGGCACGGTCTTCAAGCAGGCCCCGGTCACGTTCCTGCTTACCGTTCCGGCGGCAATCGCGACCTACATGACCACTTGGACCGGTTGGTTCCTCTCCGACAACGGCTACGACAGGCACTGGGCCGAACAAGCGGGCAATGCCTGGACCGGCGCCCTGTCCTGGGTGCCCGTGAGCCTGCAGAGCTTCTGGCATTTCGAGGTCGCGGTCTACACCTACAACATCGGCGAATCGCGACCGCACGCCTACCAGGCCAACCCGCTCACCTGGCTGTTCATGATCCGGCCGACGAGCATGTGGTACGAGGGCACCGGCGCCGGCGACCTGGGGTGCGCAGCGAACTGCGGCGCCTCGATCACCGGCATCGCGAATCCGTTCATCTGGTGGGCGGCCACCGCGGCCGTCTTCTACCTCGTCTACCGACTCATTCGCCAGCGCGAGTGGCGGGTCGGGCTCATCCTCATGGGCGTCGCCGCGGGCTACCTGCCCTGGCTGCTCTACCTCAACCGCACGGTTTTCCAGTTCTACACGATCGCCTTCGAGCCGTACCTGATTCTTGCTCTCACCCTTGTGATCGGGCTCGTACTCGGCAGCGCCCGAGATCCGCGCTGGCGGCGCGAGCGCAGCATCCGTCTCGTCGGGGTGTACCTGGCCGCCGTGACCCTCGTGAGCATCTTCTACTGGCCGCTCTGGACGGGCATGCAGATCGACTACTGGTACCTCGCCGCGCACTGGTGGCTGCCAACCTGGCGATGAGACCGCGTGTTACGCGGGCGGCAAGGGGCATCCCTTTGGCTTCTGTAGCCTGTTGGCATGTCAGATCGCGAGTACGGCTTTCGCACGAGAGCAATCCATGCCGGCAACATTCCCGACGCGGTAACCGGAGCGCGCGCGCTACCGATCTACCAGACGAGCGCTTTCGTCTTCGATGACACTGCGGATGCCGCGGCTCGCTTCGCCCTGCAGAAGTACGGCAACATCTACTCCCGCCTGGCCAACCCCACCGTCGCCAGCTTCGAGGAGCGGGTTGCCTCGCTCGAGGGCGGTCTGGGCGCGGTAGCGACCGCGAGCGGACTCGGCGCACAGTTCATCACTTTCGCCTCCCTCGCCGGTGCGGGCGACCACATCGTCTCCTCCGCCAACCTCTACGGCGGCTCGATCACCCAGCTCGACATCACGCTGCGCCGCTTCGGGGTGGAGACCACGTTCATCCGTAGTTCTGACCCGGCCGACTACGCCGCGGCGATCACCGACAAGACGAAACTCATCTTCGCCGAGACCATCGCGAATCCCTCCGGCGAGATCGCCGACATCGAGGGACTCGCCGAGGTCGCGCACGCGCACCACCTGCCGCTCATCATGGACTCCACGGTCGCGACCCCGTACCTCAACCGTCCCATCGAGTGGGGCGCCGATGTGGTCATCCACTCGGCCACTAAGTTCCTCGGTGGCGCCGGCACCACGCTCGGCGGCGTAGTGGTCGAGTCGGGCCGCTTCCACTGGGCCAACGAGCACTTCCCACTCTTCGACCAGCCCGTACCCTCCTACGGCGGCCTCAACTGGCACGGCAACTTCGGCGAGTACGCCTTCCTCACGCGCCTTCGCGCCGAACAGCTCCGCGACATCGGACCGGTGCTCGCGCCGCACTCCGCCTGGCTGCTCGCGCAGGGTGTCGAGACTCTGCCCTTCCGCATGCAAGCGCACGTCGAGAACGCACGCATCGTCGCCGAGTGGCTCGAGGCTGACCCGCGCATCGAGTTCGTCAACTGGGCCGGGCTGCCGAGCCACGCGCACCACGAGCGGGCCAAGAAGTACCTGCCCAAGGGGGCCGGTTCCGTGTTCAGCTTCGGCGTAAAGGGCGGCCGCGAGGCCGGCCAGCGCTTCATCGAGTCGGTGAATCTGGCCAGCCACCTCGCCAACATCGGTGACGCGAAGACCCTGGTCATTCATCCTGCATCGACCACGCACGCTCAGCTCACCGAGCAGCAACTGCTCGACGCGGGCGTGCTGCCGGGCGTCGTGCGCATCAGCGTCGGAATAGAAGACCCCGAAGATATCGTTGATGATCTTGACCAGGCACTTGCTGCCGCAACGAAGGGCGAGTAGATGAGCACCGCAGTGGACACCGTCACAAGCCAGCTCCCCAACGGGCTCACCTGTGACATTCCGGCTGACTCGCCGCTCGCCAAGCTGCTCAAGTCGCAGCGCACCTGGATCGGCCCGACCGCCAAAGAGCGCCTCGCGATTCTGCGCAAGGCCAAGTCGGTCGCGATCGTCGGCGCCTCGCCGAACGCGGCCCGCTCGAGCTACTTCGTGGGTACCTACCTGCAGCAGTCCAGCGACTACCGCGTTTACTTCGTCAACCCGAACGCCGACGAGATTCTCGGCGAGAAGGCCTACCCCGACCTCGCCTCGCTGCCTGAGGTGCCCGACATCGTCGACGTGTTCCGCAAGGGCAGCGACATTCCCTCGGTCATCGATGATGTCGTCGCGATCGGCGCCAAGACCATCTGGGTTCAGCTCGGAATCTGGAATCAGGATGCCGCGATCTACGGCGAGTCCAAGGGCCTCACCGTGGTCATGGACCGCTGCATCAAGATCGAACACGCGCGCTTCCACGGCGGTCTGCACCTGCTCGGCTTCGACACCGGCGTGATCACCGCGCGCAAGACCGTTCGCTAGTTCGGTCGCTTTTCGGCTAGCAGTTCGTCGAGTTGCGACTCGGTCGTGACGGGTAGCCGACACACGAAGCTCTCGCACACGTACGCGGTCGGTACAGCGGCGGATCGCCCCTCGTAGAGCTCAAACCCCGCTGCCGCGAGCGCGGCGGCCTGCTCGTTGGCCACGACCGACACGAGCCCGCGCTTCTCGCGGCGCGCCCTGCTCGACAGTGCCGATGACGCGAGTGCCACGGACTCGCCGACCACGACGAGTTGCCGCAGCGGCCCGGCGAGCGCGGAAAGCACCGTGAGCGCAGCACCGTGCGCGGTGGGTTGGCGGGTGGCTGAACTGCCCACGCGGGCTATCGCTTTCTCCGCGGCGCTCCGGTACGTCGGCTCGGCGGTCAACACGTGAGCGAGCCAAGCTGCGGATGCCATCGCGCTCCACCCCGAGGGATACGCGCCATCGGTCGCGTCCGCGTCGAGCACGAGGCCCTGGGCAGCGAGCACGGGATCCGGCCCGCCCGGCACACCAAACGGGTCGCCGGCCGCGATCGCCTCGTCGACCAGCGCGCGCCCGGCGACGGCGTAACGGAGTTCGCCGGTGGCGGCGGCGAGGTGCAGCAGGCCGGAGGCGAGCATCCCATGGTCTTCGAGCGTGGCATTCGCGGTGGACACGACGCCGCCAATCGAGGTGCGAATGAGTCGTTCACTGACGTGGTGCTCAAGCAGAAAGTCCGCGGCCCGTTGCGCGGCCGCCAGCCAGTCGTCGCGCTCGAGCAGCCGACCGGCGATGGAGAGGCCCTCGATGGCCAAGCCGTTGATGCCGGTGAGGATCTTCTCGTCCAGTGCCGGCGGCTGCTCGGCCCGCCGCTCATCGAGGCTGAGCGCGAAATACCCGCCCTCGACGCGCTTTCCCCTGACGACGCTCTCACTGTCTTGCGCAGAGGCAAAACCACCGGAGGGCAGTTGCATCGTGCCGAGCAGAAAGTCGGCGATCCCTGCCACGACCTCGTCCCGCCCGGCGAGCGCGTAACACGCGAGCAATTGCGCGTTGTCGTAGAGCATCCGCTCGTAGTGCGGCTCGCTCCAATCCTGGCGGGTGGCGTAGCGGAAGAACCCGCCGTCGGCATCCCGAAGTGGTGATGCGGCCATCGCGTCGAGCGTGCGGTGCGCGAGGGCCTCAGCCCGGGCATCCTCCGCCAGTCCCCGCTCGAGCAGAAAGCGC
>SCSV01000320.1 GCA_004297555.1 Salinibacterium sp. | reverse complement strand
TGTGACGTAGTGCTCGAGCGGCCCGCCACCGGCGGGTTCATAATCTGCGGAGCCAAGCGGTGGCACACCGTAAAGAATGACCCCCCGACCATCGCCGGTGATCTCCTCGGCGGTCCTCTCGCGGGGCCGTGTCGATGACTACCTGGGACCGCGAGTCACCGCGGCGCGAGTACATCGCAGCGCTCGAGGCGTGCGGCACGAAGCCGACGGCGCTCTTGCTCGCGGCGATGGGCCACCCGAACGCGCGCGACATCGTGGAGCAAGAGCTGGTCATGGCGGGCGTCACCACCGACGGCGAGGACACCTGCCCGGCCGGTCACGACGGCGAGGGGCCGTGCCCGCACTGCGACGAGGCCGGCGTGAGGCGCTGCGAAAGTTGTTGGCGGTGATCGCCGCGCCGCGCGTGATCGGCTTCGCGGTCGGGTCGTCGACGGCGCTCGAGGACGCGGTCGCGCGCGCGACGAGGACGCCGCGGAAGTTCGTCCGTGAGCCGCACGCGACCGACCACGACCACAACCCGGCGCGCGCCGGCGAGGGGTGCCAGGAGTGCGACGCGCTCGACCAGGACTGCTCGGACGAGGTCCCCGGCATGGTCGCCGCGTGCCTCGAGCTCGCGCCCGACTTCGAGCTGTCGGTGACGGTGTTCGACAACAAGCCCGGCTGGGACGCGTCGTTCACGTTCGCCGGCAAGATGCACCAGATGTCCTTCTACGCGCGGTCGTATGGCCTGCATCTGCAGTGTCGAACGACCGCCGCGACTTGGGCGCTCAATACGCTTCGGGATCTTTCGAGGAAGTAATGGGACAAATCGAGCGAATCCTCAATTGGAGCGACGAACACCTCGACGGTGTTTTTGAGTTTGCGGTCCGAAACGATGGGTCGATGTACAGCGCGTGCCTCGATGTCGTCGATGACGGGGGGCGACGATTCACGATCGCTTCATGCAACGCGGTGGGATTGCACGACGCAATCCAGGCGCTCCACGACAAGCTCATCGGGAACGAACCCGAAACGAAAGAGGACGAGTGAGATCGCCGGTCCCGCCCGGGTGCTACGAGCTCGCCGCCAACGGTGGGTGGTTCGTCGTCGCCATCGACGGCAGCGTCGAGCTCGTCGAGCGCGAGCTCCTCACGCACAGTCGGCGGTCGCCGACGCCGGCGGGCGATCTGGCGGCCGCGCTGCGCGATCTCGCTCGGGACATCGAGGGGGCTGGCGGTGACTTCATCGTCGGGATGCCGCGGTTCCAGTTGGGCGTGACCGAATCGCCGGCGGGGTTCCAGCTCGGCAAGCTCGTGCGCGTGTCGAGCCTCATCGCGGACAACCAGGGCCTGCTCGATAGACAGCAGATCGCCGCGCTGCGCGCGATGAAGCCCGGCGACGTCCTGCGCCTCGACGGTGTGCCGCCCCTCGCGCGCCCCGTCGAGGCGTGCCATTGCCGCGACGGCGTCATGTGCGACTGGTGCCGCGTCTTGGAGATGAGCGCGTGAGGCGCTTCTATCGCGGCGACCAAATCACCGTCCGCTTCGGCGACATCCCGGTGCGGGAGGCCTCCTTCGAGGACGCTTGGATGGTCGACCCG
>SCSV01000028.1 GCA_004297555.1 Salinibacterium sp. | reverse complement strand
GGGAGCGACGCACCCGCTAGCGCTGCGAGCGCGTGATCTCGTGTGGCGGCGTGCTCGCCGCCATCGGAGCCGGGTGGAACATCGGGAACCTCGGGAAGGCCGGCGCGCGCCGCTAGCGGCCGAACGCGTCGTGCGGAACAATCAAGGCGCGGACGAAGGTTGCAGTCAGGCTGAGGTAGCCTCCCTCAAGGCGAGGGGCGTGCTGCAGGGCCTGGGCCTGAACAAGCGGATGGCGCAGCCAACCCGAAACCACCTCTGGCCTTTCACCCGACACCACCACCAAATTATGCCCGGTCGGGACCACCCCCGGAGGAAGGGGGATCGCTCTCAAGGTCTTAGCGATGCGCGGTACGAGGATGGCCGGCTCTTTCAGCGGGAGGCGATGAGCAAAGCTCTCCGGAGGGACCCAGCGCACACGCCGTCGACCGCGCGGCGGCATCCGCTCCAGCTGCCCCTCCAGGTGGCGGAGCACGCTTTCGGGTGGCTCGGTCTCCGGATGGGTCACGAAAGCCCAACGGCGGACAGGGCCGATGCGGTCGTGGTGGGGGTCGATGTCCTCGGGCTCGACGATGGGCACGAGATTCGCGCCTGGGAACGGAGCGCGATTGCGGACAGAGAAGATGCCATCGGGTCCGATCCAAGGCGCGATCTGGATCCGGGCAAGGTCGCCCAGCGCGACGCCGGGAGGCGGTGCGTCGCCTTCGAAGCGGAAGGGTTCTGCAGCCAGATGGCGTCCGTTGGCTCCGGAGGACAGGACAATGGCGACAGGGTGGACGCGGGGTGCCGTCCCCTTTCGCCTGGTCTTGGGGCGGAAGAACGCCGAGCTGGCGTCGAGGCGGCGGATCGCCGTGACGGCGAAGCTCGCGCCAAGCCGAGCGCGTAGAGCCGCCGCGCCCTCGTTGAACAGGAACCGGTCGGACAGGATGGCGCCGATCTGGCCGCCCGGGCGGACCACCTGGGCCATCCGCTCCATGTAGGCGTGCATGAGGTCAGCGCGAGCGTGCGCGGGCACGGCAGCCTCAAAGTCGGCCCGGTATGCCGGGGGAAGACCGGCGTAGCGCAGCCAAGGCGGATTTGAGAACGCGGCGGACGCCTCACCGACAGGAACAGGGCTGAGCAGGAAGTCGCGCGTCTCGACGATCCGCGCCGCCGCGGCCGTGGCGGCCGGTCCGGCCCAGCCAGCTTCGATGAGGTAGCCGGCGATGTTGCGGCGAGCCGCCTCGGCGGCGCCGGGGTGGAACTCGTAGCCTCGTACCCGCTCGGCAAGGGCCTGAGGGTCGTTCCGAGCTGGCTGCAGACGCTTGATAGCAGCGACCAACATGGCCCCTGACCCGGCGCCGGGGTCGAGTAGCATCCCGCCGCTCGCGGGCCAGGTGAGATCGTCGAGGAGAGCGTTGCACTCCGCCTCGACCGTGTAGAGGGCGGTGGCCTGATGGATCGCATCGACGTCATCGTCGCGCTGCGAGCCGAAGGCGAGGGCGGTTTGCTGCATCTGGTTCTCCAGGTGATTCCGCCCTCCAGGTCCTACCTTTCCCTTTTCGCGCGCCGCCACTCCCACGGCGGAATGGGGCGCGGGTCGGCCCACAGCCCCGCACGGCGGTCTCGCGCCTGGACCTCCAGGGCCATGTCGAGCGGGTTCTTGTTGTAGGTCCGGAACACCCAGGCCCAGCCCTGGCGCAGCTGCTGGGTGTTGGCGTTGACGCCGCCGGCGTCCACCTCACCGATCACGCGGCCGTATTGGTCAGTGGATGAGTAGCTCACCCTGACCGCTTGTCCGGCCACCAGTGAGGCCAGAGCGTCGCGGGAAGCCACGCTAAAGGCCTGGGCTGGGCGCTCTGGGGCGTCGATGCGGGCGAGGCGCACTCGCACCTGGTCGCGACCGACCAGCACGACAATGGTGTCGCCATCCAAGACGTTGACGACGCGGCCGGACAGTTGAGCCGCAGTGGCGCTGGCGGGGGTGAAGACGGCCAGCACGCAGGCGGCAGCGATGATCGAACGGCGAGGGAGCGCC
>SCSV01000319.1 GCA_004297555.1 Salinibacterium sp. | reverse complement strand
TGCTCTTCCGATCTAGCCGATTATCATCGGCCGTCACGCCTTCGGCGACCAGTACCGCGCCACTGACTTCCGCTTCGCCGGCAAGGGGATGCTCACGGTGCAGTTCACGCCGGACGACGGCTCCGAGCCGCTCAAGTTCGAGGTGTTCCACGCCCCGGGCGACGGTGTCGCTCAGGTGCAGTACAACCTCGACGACTCGATCCGCGACTTCGCCCGCGCCTCGCTCAACTACGGTCTCGCCCGCAATTACCCGGTGTATCTGTCGACGAAGAACACGATTCTGAAGGCCTACGACGGTCGCTTCAAAGACATCTTCGAAGAGATCTTCAACACCGAGTTCAAGGCGCAGTTCGACGCGGCGGGTCTCACCTATGAGCACCGACTCATCGACGACATGGTCGCCTCGGCGATGAAGTGGGAGGGCGGCTACGTCTGGGCCTGCAAGAACTACGACGGCGACGTGCAGTCCGACACGGTCGCCCAGGGCTTCGGCTCGCTCGGGCTCATGACGTCGGTGCTCTCGACGCCCGACGGCAAGGTCGTCGAGGCGGAGGCTGCTCACGGCACCGTCACCCGGCACTACCGCATGCACCAGGCTGGTAAGCCGACCTCGACCAACCCGATCGCCTCGATCTACGCCTGGACCCGTGGGCTCGCCCACCGCGGCAAGCTCGACGGCAACCAGGCACTCATCGACTTCGCCGACACCCTTGAGGATGTCGTCATCAAGTCAGTCGAGGCCGGCGCGATGACCAAGGACCTCGCGCTGCTCGTCGGGCCCGACCAGGCTTGGCAGACCACCGAGGAGTTCCTCGACACGCTCGACAAGAACCTGGCGGCGCGCCTGGCCTAGGCCGGCCGCTCCGCGCTAGCGGAAGATGATCGTGCGTACGCCGTCGAGCAGCACGCGGCGCTCCGCGAACCACTTGACTGCTTGTGTGAGCGTGCGGGACTCCTCGTCCTGACCGATCGCGACGAGTTCCGCCGGGCTGCGCGAGTGGTCGACGCGCACGACATTCTGTTCGATGATCGGCCCCTCGTCGAGGTCGCTCGTCACGAAGTGGGCGGTCGCGCCGATGAGCTTCACGCCGCGAGCATGAGCTTGCTTGTAGGGGTTGGCCCCCTTGAAGCCGGGCAGGAACGAATGATGGATGTTGATGATCTTGCCGCTGAGCGCCTGACACAACTCGGGCGAGAGAATCTGCATATAGCGGGCGAGCACCACGAGCTCGATGCTGTGCTCTTCAACCATTTCTTGCACGCGGTCTTCGAACGCGAGTTTCTGGCCGGCACTGGTGACCGGGTGCCGCTCGAACGGAACGTCGTAGAACTCCGCAAGTTCCGACAGTTCGCCGTGGTTGCTCATGACGAGCGGAATGTCGACCGTGAGCTGTCCGGCGCGTTCGCGGTAGAGCAGGTCGTTGAGGCAATGCCCGGCCTTCGACACGAGAACGAGGGTGCGCAGGCGTCGGCCGACGATATCGAGTTCCCAGGTCATCCCGTACTTCTCGGTGACTGGTGCGAGCGCGGCTTCGAAGACCTCGCGGGATGACGCGGACTCCACCTGCAGGCGCATGAAGAAGCGGCCGGTATCTTCGCTCGAGAACTGCTGGGACTCGGTGATATTGCCCGCGGCTTCGACGATCGCGCCGCTGATGGCGTGCACAATCCCCGGTCTGTCTTTGCAGATGAGGGTGAGGATCCAGTGGGTTGGCGACGTGGTCACAATCCAAGCGTAGGGCCTAGGCTTTGGCGTGATGGTCACGCCTGACACCGCCGAGAATCGGCCGTTTCCGTGGGTTGGACTGCTCACACTCTCAGCCCTCATCTTCGTGTCGGTGA
The DNA here is from genome assembly GCA_004297555.1 of Salinibacterium sp. Classification (GTDB taxonomy): domain Bacteria; phylum Actinomycetota; class Actinomycetes; order Actinomycetales; family Microbacteriaceae; genus Rhodoglobus. The sequence goes on along the minus strand of SCSV01000319.1, from coordinate 1,987 downwards.
CGAGCGAGTTTCTGCCCACCGGTCTGCTGCCGGATATCGCCGCCGAACTTCGTGTCTCGGAGTCCCAGGTCGGACTGCTCATCACGCTCTTCGCCGGCACCGTGGTGCTCTCGGCGGCACCGCTCACGGCGCTCACTCGCAATCACTCGCGCAAGGCACTCGTTGTGGTTGTGCTGCTCGTCTTCGTCTTCGGCAACGTGCTTGCCTCCGTAGCGCCGAGCTACGCCGTGCTCGCGATCGCCCGGGTGATCGGCGGGCTCGCGCATGGGTTGTTCTGGGCGGTTGTCGGCGCATACTCCGCCCACCTCGTGCCAAAGCATCAGATCGGTCGGGCCGTGGCCATCACCGGCAGTGGCGCGACCGCAGCGTTCGTCTTCGGTGTGCCGCTCGGCACCGCGCTCGGCCACGCCCTCGGCTGGCGCTTGGCCTTCGCCGTGATCGCCGCGATCATCCTCGTGCTCATTGTCGCCGTGATGCGGCTGCTGCCGGCGGTGCAGCACGTCGAGGAGGTGAGCACCGGAGAAGTGCCGCTTCCGCTGGCGAAAGACCGCAGCATCCCGAGTGTCGTGTTCGTGTGCGTGATCGTCGTTCTGCTCATCGGTGCGCACAACGTGTTCTTCACCTACGTTGCGCCGTACCTGATCGGGCCGGTCGGCGTGGAGCCCGGGGCGGTCGCGGGCATCCTGTTCCTCTACGGTGGCGCTGGCGCCGTTGGTCTCGTGCTCGCGGGCGTTTTCGCCGACCGTTTTCCGCGTTCTGGGTTGGCGGTCGCGATCGCTGCGGTGGCCGCGTCGGTGCTCGCGCTCGGCCTCGCGCCGATGCTGCCCTGGGTCGCGCTCCCGGCAATAGTGCTGTGGAGCATCGCCTTCGGCGGCACCCCGGCCATGCTCCAGACGCGGATGCTGCACGCGGTATCCGCGCGGATGCGCGACCTTGCGTCGGCCTACCTGACCACCTCGTTCAATATCGCGATCGGCGGCGGAGCGCTCGTGGGCGGCATTCTGCTCGACGCCTTCACCGTGCGGGCGCTGCCGTTCGTGGATGTTGCACTGTCAGTGGTCACGGTTCTCGTGCTGCTTCTCGGGGATGCCTGGCTGCGCGCCCGCGAGAGCGTCTAGAGTTCCTGACCGTTCGCCCACACGCTCATGACGCGCCAGTCGTGGTCGAGAAGCACCGCGTCGGCGGCAAAGTCGGGTGCGAGAAGCCCGTGCCGGTGCTCGAGCCCGAGCGCGCGGGCAGGGGTGAGTGTGAGCGCGGTGACCGCGTCGCGGGGCGAGATGCGGGCCTCCGAGACGGCGAGGCGCAGTGCGACGTCCTGGGTGAGCGTCGATCCGGCGAGGGTGGTCGTTCCGCGCAGCATCGCCAGGCCATCGCGCACTGTCACGTTGAGCGAGCCGAGGCGGTAGTCGCCGTCGTCCGAACCAGCTGCGGCCATGGCATCCGTTACCAGCGCGATGCGGCCCGGCGCAGCGCCGAACGCCAGGTGCGCGACGCTCGGGTCTACATGCTTGCCATCGAGAATCAGTTCGATCGTCACTCGCTCGTCATCGAACGCCGCGATCACGGGCCCAGGATCGCGATGATGGATGCCGTGCATCGCGTTGAAAACATGCGTCAGGATGCGCGCGCCCCGGTCGAATGCCGCGTGCGCGAGTGCCTCATCCGCAGTGGTATGGCCGATCGCCACGGCGACGCCGGCGGCGGCGAGCACGTCGATGGCGTCGAGTGCGCCGGGAAGCTCGGGGGCGATCGTCAATTGCCGAAGAGTTCCCCTGGCAGCCCCGATGAGTTCCTCGACCTCGTAGGGTTCCGGCTCGCGCAGATATTCGGCGTTGTGGGCGCCCCGGTTCTCCATGGAGAGGAATGGCCCCTCGAGGTGAGAGCCGAGAACCAGGGGGTCGGCGGCGACGAGGTCGGCGATCGTTTCGAGACATGAGCGCAGCGCGGCCATCGGGTTCGCGACGAGACTGATGACCGAACGCGTCGT
>SCSV01000318.1 GCA_004297555.1 Salinibacterium sp. | reverse complement strand
CGCGGCGGTAGGCCGCGTCACTCTCGTCGGTGGCGGACCGGGCGACGAAGGCCTATTCACGCTTGCCGGCCGCGAAGCCCTCAGCACCGCGGATGTCGTCTACTACGACCGGCTCGCTCCTCACGGCCGACTGTCGGCTTGGGCCCCCGGCGCAGAACTCGTGAACGTCGGCAAGAGCCCCGGCCACCACGCAATCTCCCAAGACAAGATTGAGGGGATGCTCGTGGCGAGCGCCCTCGAGGGTAAGAACGTCGTGCGCCTCAAGGGCGGCGACCCCTTCGTCTTTGGGCGGGGCGGGGAAGAAGTCATCGCCTGCCGCGACGCCGGCGTTCCGGTGACGGTGGTCCCCGGAGTGACGAGCGCAATCTCGGTGCCAGCAGCCGCGGGCATCCCGGTCACCCACCGTGAGATCAGTCGCATGTTCACCGTCGTCTCAGGGCACGCCCCGCTGAGCGAAGACGAACTGAAACACCTCGTCGGCCTCGGCGGCACGATCGTCGTGCTCATGGGCGTCACGAACCTGCCGCACCTTGCCGCCGGACTGACCAGGCACGGGATGCCCGACACCATGCCCGTCGCCGTGATCGAGCACGGCTACAGCCCGAGCCAGCGCACCACGATCGCCTCGCTCGCCAGAATCGTGCCGGCCGTCACGACCCTCAGCGTGCAGTCGCCCGCCGTGCTCGTGATCGGCGATGTCGTGCGGCTCGCCCAAGACGGCGTCGCAGGCGCGCACCACCTGCTCGATGACACCATCGACCTCGTCAACAAGAGGTGACGGTATCGCCGCCCCGCCCCTGACTCTAGACAATGGAATCGCTTTGACCGACACCGGAAATGACGTGAGCCTCGCCGGGTTCCGCCCTGACCAGCTCGAGGGATTCCGCATCGGCGTGACCTCCGATCGCCGCTCCGAAGACCTCATCGCCGCCCTCGAACGGCGCGGTGCCGAGACCCTGCACGCCCCGGCGATCCGCATCGCGGCGACCGACAGCGACGTGCAACTCAACCTCGACACGCACGCCATCATCGAGGCGAGCCCCGACATCCTGCTTGCGACCACGTCGTACGGCATCCGGCGCTGGTTCGAGGTTGCGGATGCCGCCGGCCTCGGCCCCGATCTCACGGCGACTCTCGCCCACTCCCGCATCCTCGTGCGCGGGCCCAAGGCTCGCGGCGCGGTGCGGGCCGCCGGTCTCGAAGACTCCGGAATGAGTGACGAGGAGACCACGCGCTCGCTCGTCGACAAGGTGCTCGCCGAGGGGGCATCCGGCATCACTGTCGCGGTGCAACTGCACGGCTTTACCGACCGTCCCCAACTGGAACGACTGCGCGCAGCCGGCGCCACCGTGCTCACGGTCGAGCCCTACCGCTGGATCCTGCCCGACGACGCGAGCCGCGTGCTGAAGCTCGTGGATGCGATTTGCACGGGTTCCGTCGACGCGGTCACGTTCACGAGCGCGCCCGCCGTCGACGCGCTGTTCGCTGCGGCAGACGAGGCCGGAAAACTGGAGACCGTGCTCGACGCGTTCAGCGAGACCGTGGTCGCTGCGGCTGTGGGACCCGTGACCGCCGCGCCGCTCTTCGCCGCGGGCATCCGCCCGATTGTTCCCGACCGCTATCGCATGGGCGCGCTCATCCGGCTGGTCTGTGAGCACCTCGAAGAGAAGCGCATCTTCCGGCTCGACACCGCCCATGGGCACGTCGAGCTGCGAGGCCGCCTCGTGATCGTGCGGGGCAAGCGCGCCACTCTCGCGCCGACCTCGCTCACGCTGTTCCGCATCCTGCTGTCGGCTCGGGGCTCGGTAATGTCGCGCGCTGACCTCACTGCCTCACTGCCCGAGATGCAAGACGACCATGCCGTGGATGTCGCGATCAGCCGCCTGCGCCAGGCCCTGCCCGATTCCGGCCTGATTGCTACGGTCATCAAGCGCGGATACCGCATCGACGTTTAACGCCAGACCCCTGACAGCGGCACCCCGTTTCAGTAGGGTGAAGCCATGGCCGTCATTTCCCGTGGATTCACTGGTCGCCCTCGCGAGTCGCAGCCCGATCTGCCGCCCGGCCAGTACCTGACGAAGGACTTCCCGGTGCTCTCCGCCGGGCCGACTCCGGCGATCGACACCGCCGATTGGTCTTTCGTGATCAAGACCGAGACCGGCAAGGATGCCTCGTGGAACTGGGAGGAGTTCAACGCTCTGCCCAAGGAAGACGTCACCACCGACATCCATTGCGTCACCCGCTGGTCGAAGCTCGGCACCCAGTGGCGCGGGGTCTCGCTCGACACTCTGTTCGAGAACGTCGAGTCGAGCTACGACTACGTGATGGTGCACTCCTACGGCGGTTACACGACCAACCTGCCGCTCGACGAGATCCTCGACGGGCAGGCCTGGATCGCCACCGAGTTCGAGGGCGAGCCCCTCACCCCTGACCACGGCGGCCCCGCCCGCATGCTCGTGCCGCACCTGTACTTCTGGAAGAGCGCCAAGTGGGTGCGCGGCATCACGATGCAGCGCGATGACAACCCCGGGTTCTGGGAGCAGAACGGGTACCACACCAACGGCGACCCGTGGCGCGAAGAGCGGTACTGGTAGGTGAGCTTTCGCGACTGGCTCGTCGGCACCGTCGTGTCGACGCAGTCTCAGACTCCGACGGCGAAGAGCATCGTGCTCGAGGTGCCCGGCTTCGGCGGCAGCAGTGCCGGCCAACACATTGACGTGCGGCTGAGTGCTCCGGATGGCTACGCCGCGGTTCGCGCCTACTCCCTCGCCTCGACCGGTCCCTCCTCCACGATCGAGATCACGGTCGATCTGATCCCGGATGGCGAAGTCTCGCCCTATCTCGTGCACGAGTTGCAGGAGGGCGACGAGTTGGAGCTGCGCGGCCCGCTCGGCCGGTGGTTCGTCTGGAAACCAGAAGTCACCGCGCCCGTGCAGTTGGTCGCCGGGGGCTCTGGCATCGTGCCGCTGCTCGCCATGGTCCGCGCCCACGCGGCGGCGGCCAGCACGGTGCAGTTCAAGCTGCTCTATTCGGTGCGCACGCCCCGTGACATGTTCTACGCTTCGGAGTTCGCCGCTCTCGCCTCGCCGACCTTCGAGGTGACCTACGTCTACACGCGCGAAACACCCGAGGGATGGCCCACGCCAGCCGGTCGCGTCAGTCGCGAACTGCTCGAGTCGGCCACCATCCCGCCGTCCGAGTCCCCCGCGGTCTTCGTCTGCGGCCCCACCGGCTTCGTGGAGAGCGTCGCGAGCTGGCTAGTCGAACTCGGACATTCGGCGGAGACTGTTAAGACCGAGCGATTCGGAGGCGCATGATGACGAGCCACCTCGATGGCAATGCCCTGGCCGGACCCTTGTCCGAGCTGTTCCGCGACGACATGACGATCGCGACCGGCCGGTGCGCCCACTGCGGAGACGTGAGCGTGCTCGCGCAAGCGCTCGTCTACGACGCCGCCCCCGGCTGGGCCGTGCGCTGCCGGGCTTGTGGCGAAGTGCTCATGGTGATCGTGCGAACCGGCGAACGCATGATGGTCGACCTGCGCGGAGTCACCGCTCTCGAAGTCCCCGCCTGAGCGCCGCTAGCGGATCCGATCGCGACCTAGTCGCGGGACTTCGGGGATCCGAGACGGCTCAGCGCAATCGCCACCACGGCGACGATGAGCACGAACACGAAGATCGCGCCGATGTAGGCGGCAACACTCGGCAAGCCGGTCGAGGGTTCCAGGAACGGGTACGGGTACCAGCCGACGATGGCGCCGCGCACGAAGGTGTAGAGCAGCCAGGCCACCGGGTAGATCAGCACGATCACGAGGGCGCCGAACCGGAGGCGGGCGCGACCTGGCGCGAGTAGCCAGTCGAGGGCCATGACGATCGGAATCCAGACGTGCATGATCTCGCCGGGCCAAGCCGAGGCCACGAATCCAGTGTCGGGCAAGCCGCGAAGCAGCAGGTTGTAGACGACGGCAGTCATGATCGCGTACGCCAGCACCGACATCCGAATGGTCGTGTACGCAGCAGAATCGGTCGGATGCCGCAGCGCAACCATTCCGCCCGCGAACAGCACCACGATCGCGATGATCGACACCTGAATCGTGAAGAAGCTGAAGTACTCCGAAGGTACGAGGTCGTTGTGCACCGTCTTCTCGACGATCTGGAAACCGAGCGCAAATGCCAGGGTCAGTGCGGCGGCGATGCGCACGAACCCGGTGACTCGTCTCGCCGTGGTCGGAACTGCTGACGATAGAGGCACGACACTCGACTGAACGCTCATGAGACAACCTTACGTGTTTGTCCCCCGAACGGGTCAAACAGTTCGAGCCCGCCGAAACCGAAGTCTCGACGGGCTCGATCAGTGACTTGACTAGCGGGCGGCGCTGCCGTCCACGTAGTCCGCGTCCTGCTGCTTCCACGCGAAGAGCGAGCGCAGCTTCTTGCCGGTCGCTTCGATCGGGTGGGCTGCGCCCTTGGCGCGCAGTTCGAGAAACTCGGGGGCACCGGCATCCTGGTCCGCAATGAAGCGCTTGGCGAAGGCGCCACTCTGGATGTCGGCGAGCACCTCTTTCATGTGCTCCTTGACCGAGGGGTCGATCACGCGCGGGCCGGAGACGTAGTCGCCGTACTCAGCGGTGTCGGAGACGCTCCAGCGCTGCTTGGCAATGCCGCCCTCCCACATCAGGTCCACGATGAGCTTGAGCTCGTGCAGCACCTCGAAGTAGGCGATCTCCGGCTGGTAGCCCGCCTCGATGAGGGTCTCAAAGCCGTACTGAACGAGCTGCGAGGTGCCACCGCACAGCACAGCCTGCTCGCCGAAGAGGTCGGTCTCGGTCTCCTCGGTGAAGGTGGTCTTGATGCCCCCGGCGCGAAGACCGCCGATGCCCTTGGCGTAGCTCCAGGCGAGCTGCCAGGCGCCACCGGTGGCGTCCTGCTCCACGGCGACGATCACGGGAACACCGCGACCCGCCTCGTACTCGCGGCGCACGGTGTGACCAGGTCCCTTCGGGGCGACCATGATCACGTCGACGCCGTCGGGCGCCTTAATGTAGCCGAAGCGGATGTTGAAGCCGTGGCCGAAGAGAATCGCGTTACCCGGCTCAAGGTTGTCCTTGATGTCCGCGGCGAAGAGACCGCGCTGGTGCTGGTCGGGAGCGAGAATCACGACGACATCGGCCCACTTGGCTGCCTCGGAGGCGCTCAACACTTCGAAGCCGGCCTCTGTGGCCTTGGCAACCGACTTGGATTCGGGCTTCAAACCGACCTTGACCTCGACGCCCGAGTCGCGCAGGTTGAGGGCGTGAGCGTGGCCTTGTGAGCCGTAGCCGATGACGGCCACCTTCTTGCCCTGGATGATCGACAGGTCGGCGTCTTTGTCGTAGACGACTTCGGTCATGAGTGGTTTCTCCTTGTTGTTGTTTGTCGAGGGAGTCGGGTACGACGTTCGACCGGGTTAGTTCTTGAAAACTCGTTCGGTGATGCTCTTCGAACCGCGGCCGATCGCGAGCAGGCCGCTTTGCGCGATCTCCTTGATGCCGTAGGGCTCGAGGATGCGCAAGAAGGCTTGAATCTTGCCCGAATCGCCCGTGGTCTCGATCACCAGAGCGTCGGTGGCGACATCGACCACTCGCGCACGGAAGAGCGTTACCGCTTCAAGTATCTGCGATCGCGTGGCATTGTCGACGCGCACCTTGATGAGCAGGTGCTCACGAGTGACGGATGTCGCGGGGTCGAGTTCCACGACCTTGATCACGTTGACGAGCTTGTTGAGTTGCTTGGTTACTTGCTCGAGCGGCAATTGCTCGACGTCAACGACGACCGTGATGCGCGAAAGCCCTTCGATCTCGCTCTTGCCGACCGCGAGGCTCTCGATGTTGAACCCACGACGGGCGAACAGACCGGCGACGCGCGTGAGCAGTCCCGGTTTGTCTTCGACGAGGAGGGACAAGACGTGGTGGCTCATTGGTCTAGTCCTCTTCCCACTCCGGCGCGTGATCGCGCGCGTACTGCACACTCGAGTTTCCGACGCCCTGCGGCACCATCGGCCACACCATCGCGTCGCGGCTCACGACGAAGTCGATCACGACCGGCCGGTCGTTTGTCTCGAGCGCGAGCTTGATGGCCGGGTCGATCTCTTCGGGCTTGGTGACCCGAATCGCAAGGCAGCCATAGGCATCCGCCAGCTTGATGAAGTCAGGGATCATCGCAGTGCCGTGGCCGGTGTTCAGATCGGTAAACGAGTGGCGGCCGTTGTAGAAGAGCGTCTGCCACTGGCGAACCATGCCGAGCGAGGAGTTGTTGATGATCGCGACCTTGATCGGGATGTCATTGATCGTGCAGGTAGCGAGCTCCTGATTGGTCATCTGGAAGCAACCATCACCATCGATCGCCCACACCACGCGGTCGGGCTGGGCAACCTTTGCCCCCATCGCTGCCGGCACGGCGTAGCCCATCGTTCCGGCGCCGCCGGAGTTGAGCCAGGCGTTCGGGCGCTCGTACTTGATGAACTGTGCGGCCCACATCTGGTGCTGGCCGACGCCCGCGGCGTAGATCGCCTCGGGCCCAGAGAGCTGGCCGATACGCTCGATGATCTGCTGCGGCGACAGTAAGCCGTCATCGGGCATCGTGTAGCCGAGCGGGTATTGCTCGCGCAGCGAGTTGAGTCGCTTCCACCATTCGGAGTAGTCGGGTTTCGACTTCTTCGTGACCTCGGCGAATGCGGTGGTTAAGTCGGCGATGACATCTTTGGCATCGCCAACGATCGGCACATCGGCCGCGCGGATCTTGCCGATCTCTGCGGGGTCGATGTCGACATGCACGATCTTTGCGTGCGGCGCGAATTCACTCGCCTTACCGGTAACGCGATCGTCGAAACGGGCCCCCAGAGAAATGATCAGATCGGATTCCTGCAGCGCGAGCACCGCCGGAACCGTGCCATGCATACCCGGCATCCCCAAATGCAGCGGGTTCGAATCAGGGAACGCGCCACGCGCCATGAGCGTCGTGACGATCGGTGCCCCGACCAGGTTCGCCAGAGCAAGCAGCTCGGCGGAAGCGTTCGCGCGAATCACACCACCACCCACGTAGAGCAC
>SCSV01000317.1 GCA_004297555.1 Salinibacterium sp. | reverse complement strand
CTGCCACCGAATCGAGGATGACCGGGCCGAAGATCTCCAGACCTTGGGCGCGCAGGGTGGAGCCCGTCGAGACCACGTCGGCGACGGCATCCGCCACACCCAGTCGCACCGCGGACTCGACCGCGCCATCGAGACTCACCAGTTCGGCAACCACATTGCTCTTGGCGAGGAAGTCGCGCACCAGGCCCGGGTAGCTCGTGGCGACTCGCACGCCGGCGAGGTCGTCGAGCGTTTTGAAGGCGCCGGGAGGTCCGGCGAAACGGAAGGTGGATGCACCGAAGTCGAGGCTCACGATCTCGCTCGCGCTCGACCCGGAGTCGAGCAGCAGATCGCGGCCGGTGATTCCGACATCGAGAGCGCCGGAACCCACGTAGGTCGCGATGTCGCGCGGGCGCAGATAGAAGAACTCGACGTCGTTGCGCTCGTCGCGCACGCTCAGCGCGCGCGGGTCGCGGCGACCGGCATAGCCAGCCTCGTGCAGCATCTCGGCTGCGGTCTCGCTCAGGGAACCCTTGTTGGGTACTGCAATTCTCAGCATCGTGGAGCTTTCATCTAGAGATAACGCCAGACATCCGCGGGGGTTAGCCCCTTCGCGATCATGAGCACTTGCAGGTGGTAGAGCAGTTGCGAGATCTCCTCGGCAGCCTGCTCGTCAGTCTGAAACTCGGCCGCCATCCACACCTCGGCAGCCTCCTCGACGATCTTCTTGCCGATCTCGTGCACGCCCGTATCGAGTTCGGCAACCGTGCCCGAACCGGTCGGGCGCGTCACGGCCTTCTCGCTCAGTTCAGCGAAGAGGTCGTCGAAGGTTTTCACGGGTCAAGCGTACCGGTAGCTTTCGCCGCGACCGCTGCAGTCGGTTAGCTGACTCCGAGCAGGTCGATCACGAACGTGAGGGTGCGGCCGGAGAGACGGTGGCCTCCGCCAGCGGGGCCGTAGGCGAGGTGCGGCGGGCAGATGAGCTGGCGGCGACCGCCGACCTTCATCCCCGGGATGCCCTCCTGCCAACCCTTGATCAGGTTGGACAGGGGAAAGTCGATTGACTGGCCGCGGCTCCAGCTGGAGTCGAACTCCTCGCCCGATTCGAAGTCCACGCCGAGGTAGTGCACCTCAACGGTCGAGTTCGGCTTGGCTTCCGCGCCGGTACCCACCTCGATGTCGGTGATTACCAGGTCGGTCGGCTCAGGGCCATCGTAGAAGTCGACCTCGGGCTTGGTTTTCGGCGAATTCGTCATGGCCCTAGTCAACCAGACCCAATCAGTGCCCGTGCGCCTCGGCCGCCGCCCGCAGCAGCGCGATCTGCTCCGCGGGGTGGCCGGAGCGGAATACCGCGGATCCGGCGACGAAGGTGTCGGCACCGGCATCCCGGGCGATTGAAATGGTGCGCAGATCGACGCCGCCATCGACTTGCAGCCAGAGGTCCGCGCCGGACTTATCGACAGCGTCCCGAAGTCGGCGCAGTTTGGGCATGGTCGAGAGCATGAACTCTTGGCCACCGAAACCGGGCTCGACGGTCATCACGAGCACTTGGTCGAATTCGGCGAGCAGGGGCAGATAGGCCTCGACGTCGGTGCCCGGCTTGAGGGCGATACCAGCTCGCGCACCGAGACCGCGCAGAGTGCGCGCGAGTTCGACGGGATGTTCGGTCGCCTCCGCGTGGAACGTCACCGAGTAGGCACCGGTGCGCGCGTAGTCGGGCGCCCAGCGGTCGACGTGGTCGATCATCAGGTGCACGTCGAGCGGCCGCGCCGAGACATCCTGAAGCCGCTCCACCATTTGAAGGCCGAAGGTCAGATTGGGCACGAAATGGTTGTCCATCACGTCGACATGCACGAGATCGGCGGACTCGATGCGGGCGATGTCGCGCTCAAGGTTGACGAAGTCCGCGGCAAGAATGCTCGGGTTGATGCGAACGGCCATCCCTAAACCTTAGCGAGCAGCTGGATGAACATTGCGTCGGTGCCGTGGCGATGCGGCCACAGCTGCGCGTGCAGCGCCGCGGGCAGTTCGAGCGGCTCCTTGACGATGCTCTGCAGCACGGCGGGCGTGTCGACGCGCTCGACGCCATCCACTTTTCGGAGCGCGGATGCGACGATCGCCTTCGTCTCAGCGGCGTGCGGCGAGCAGGTGACGTAGGCCAGCAGCCCGCCCGGCTTGAGCGCCTCAATCGCGGATGCGAGCAGTTTCGTCTGCAGGGCACCGAGGCCCGCAACATCGCTCGGCTGCTTGCGCCAGCGCGCCTCCGGGCGGCGGCGCAGAGCGCCGAGGCCTGTACAAGGCGCGTCGAGCAGAATGCGATCGAAGGACTGCGGATGCTGCTCACCCACGAGCGTGCCATCGCCCTCCCAGACCTCCGGTATTGGGTCGGAAGAGTGCGGGTCGAAGACCGCGAGAGCGTTGCGCACGAGTTCGGCGCGGGCGGGCACGAGTTCGTTCGCGATCAGGGTCGCTCCCCCGGCCCTGGCCTCGGCCGCGAGCACCGCGGCCTTGCCGCCCGGCCCGGCGCAAAGGTCGAGCCAACGCTCGCCCGGCGTGATTGGGCGTGACCTAGTGAGAGCGAGCGCGGCGAGTTGGGAACCCTCATCTTGCACGCGCGCCTTGCCATCGCGAACCGCGGCAAGGTTCAGCGGGTCGCCGCCGTCGAGCACCGCGCCGATCGGCGAATACTGCGCCGGGTAGGCGCCGAGCTCCTCGGGCGTCGCGAAGCCCGGCAGGGCGGCGAGACTCACCCGGGGCGCGACGTTGTCGGCGACCAGGAGTGCCTCGAGTTCCGCCTCGCGACCCTCGGCGACGAGAACCTGCCGGAAGGCCCGAACCACCCAGAGCGGGTGCGAGTACTCGAGCGCGAGCGCCTCCTCACCCGACCCCGCCTCGGCGAGCACTCGCGTGCGCCAGGTGTCGGTATCCGTGCGGGTAATCGTGCGCAGCACACCATTGACGAAGCCGACCGCGGAGTTGGAGCCCACAGTCTTCGCGAGCTGCACCGACTCGTCCACTGCGGCGTGCTGGGCGACGCGCATGGAGAGCAACTGATGGCAGGCCAGGCGCAGCACATCGAGAATCGCCGGGTCGATCTTCTCGACCTCGCGGTTGGCGGCCATTGCGATGATGCGGTCGTAGTAGCCCTGCATGCGCAAGGTGCCGTAGGTGAGCTCGGTCGCGAGGCCGGCATCCGCCTCGGAGAGTTTTGCCCGGCCGAGGCGCACCGGCAGCAGCAGGTTCGCGTAGGCGTCGGAATCGCGTACGGCCATGATCACGTCGAGGGCGATGCGGCGCGCGGGTTGCGGCTGGCTCACGAGATTCCCGCGTGGCGGCCGCGCCACCAGGATCCGGCATCCATCGCCTTGCGACCGGCGGGATGCACTTGTACAAGTTCGATTGGCTCGGTTGCGGTTCCCACGAGCACAGCCTTTCCGTCGAGGGCGAAGACACCCGGGCTGAGGCGGGAGTGATCGCGCGCGATGGTTGCGTCAAGAATCTTCAGTCTCGCGTCATCGACGGTCGTGAACGCTCCGGGCTCAGGGGTCACACCGCGCAGGCGATTCATGACGGCTTCGGCGGGCTCGGTGAAGTCGAGGAGTCCGTCAGCCAGGGTCAGTTTCGGGGCGATCGTGACCTCGCCCTCCTGGGCTTCTGGCATCGCGCGGCCCTCGGCGAGGTCATCGACGACCTGGCTGAGCAACTCCGCGCCGGAATCAGCGAGCGACTCGAGCATGGCACCGGCGGTCTGACGTCGGCCGATCGGCACGGTCATCCGGCCCAGAATGTCGCCGGCGTCGAGGGCTTCGACGAGTTGAAAGACGGTCGCGCCGGTCACCTCATCGCCGGCCATTATCGCGCGCTGCACCGGGGCAGCACCGCGCCAGCGCGGTAGCAGCGAGAAATGCAGGTTGATCCAGCCGAGGCGCGGGGTTTCGAGCAGCGGCTGTCGCAGCAGGCCGCCGTACGCAACGATCACGCCGAGGTCGGGCTGGATTTCGCGCACCCGCTCGGTGACCTCATCGGTCAGTCGATGCGCCCTGATCACCGGGATGCCCCGGCTCTCGGCCTCGACCGCGACGGGTGTCGGCGTCAGCACGCCGCGCCGGCCCTGCGGGGTGTCGTCGCGCGTGATGACCGCAGCGACCTCATGGCGGGATGCGGCGAGAGCGGCGAGACTCGGCACGGCTGCGGCTGGGCTGCCCGCGAACACGAGCCTGAGGGAAGTCATCGGTCAATTCTCTCTTGGATTGGTGGATCGGAATGCTAGCGACCGAGAGAGCCGCGGCCGTAGAGTTTCGATCAACACGCAGCCGTGTCCGAGCCCCGGCTGCCGGAGGGACCGACATGCACCGGATCGTTGTCGTCGCAGCAGCCGTTCTGCTTCTTGCGGGGTGCGCACCCGAACCGGTCGCGAGCCCCACGGCGAGCCCGACCCCGAGCGCCACGCCCGCTGCCCTCGTGCTGCCGACCTGCAACACGCTCTTCACGGATGCCCAAGTGACCGAGCTCATGGGCGACAACATGCAGGCCATGGGTGACATCAGCCCGGAGGGCGCCACCTACGGTTCGACGGTGCCCGAGCTGCAATCGCTCATCGCCGCGGCGCCGGACGAGTTCAACTGCAGCTGGATTATCCCAGCCTCGGAACGCGGGCTTACCCTGTCGATCATTCCTGCTGACGCGGCAACGCGAGCCCAAGTCATCGATGCGCTCGCGCCGGCGACGGGCACGGTCGACGGTTCGGCGCGATTCTTCGATGCGACGACCGCTGACGAAATGTTCCCATTCAACGAGGCCAACGCGGTCGGCGGCCCTGGCGTCAACCTCTGGATCTCCGTGCACGACAGCGGCACCCGAGCGCTCGACATCACGCATGCGGCCTGGAATTCCGTGGTCGCGCTGAACCCCGGGTTGTAACGCGAGACTAGGCGTCGAGGAATGGCTCGATGTCATCGAGCCGCAGTTTGAGCGTGGGTGCTGCGCGAGGCGCGCCCTTGGCAGCGGGCGGGCGACGACGGTTCGTCGCGGCCTGGATGAGTTGCGCGCGGAGGTTCGCCGCGACATCCGTGCCGTGCGCGTAGTCGAAACGCAGGATGCTGCGAACGGTCGCCGCGCCGATGTCGACCGGGCCGAGTACATCGGCCCGGTCGACACCGGATGCAGCGACGGCGCGCGACACGGCCTCGGGGGTTCCCGTGACCGTGGCGACGCGCACCGCGGGCGGGAAGCGCAGGCGGCGGCGGTCATCCAGCTCGGCGCGTACGAAATCGGCGTGCCGCCAAGTGACGAGAGCGGTGGCGAGAGCGCCGCCCACCCCGACGAGCAGAATCGACGCGCCGCCCGCGGCGAGGGCAGCCGCGTTCGACCACCAGCGCAGACAGTCCTCGGCGACCCGCAAACTCTCGCGCGCGACCATGCGCTCGCCGTCGAGCAGAAGCACCGCGCGGTAGCCGCTCTCGGCCACTGGTTCAGCACCGCGGGTCGCGATGACGAGGGCCGGCTCGGTGCCGATCGTGAGCATGGGCCGCTCGCCGTCGGCGACGATCACGCGCACACCAGGAAACGCCCGGCCCAGCTCCTCCGCCGTGCGGGTGGCGCCGACGCCGACCGAACGCAACTTGGTGCCCGCGCAGTTGTCGCAGGCCCAGTTGATCGCGAGTGCTCCACACCAGGCACAGGCCGGCGTCGCGCGCGCCGACTTCTGCACGAGCGGACCCTCGCAGCGTTCGCAACGCGCGAGCTGATGGCAGTCGGCGCACGCGAGCCCCGGCGAATAGCCCGGGCGGGCCACTTGCACGAGCACGGGCCCCGACTCGAGCGCCTCGCGCGCGGCGCGCCAGGCCGACGACGGGATGCGCGCCTGCACCGCGAGTGCATCCGTTCCGGCTTGCTGCGCGGTCGGGATGACTTTCGGCAGCACCAGAGGCGCCGGCGAGACCGAGCGCAGCCAGCCGATCTCGACGAGTCGCTCCACCTCGGTGCTGCGGGAATGGCCCATGAAGATGAGCGCGCAGCCCTGCTGCTCCTGTCTCAGTAGCGCGGCATCCCGAGAATGCACATAGGGGCTCAGCGGTTCGCTGTGCAGGGGGTCGCCGTCGTCCCACAGCGCGATGAGGCCCAGATTCGCGGCCGGCGCGTAGACGACCGAGCGGTTGCCGACGATCGCCAGGGGCTGAGTCACACCGGCGTCGAGGCAGCGCAGAAACTCGCGATAGCGGTCGGGGTTGGACTGTTTCGCGTCGAGGCGCACGACGCGCTCGGGCGGCAGGATCGCCCGCAGCGCAGTTTCGAGCTGGTGCTGGTCGCGGTAGTCGGGAACCGCGAGGATCGCGCTGCGCCCGCCCGCGAGAGTGGATGCCGCGGCCTCCGCGAGCGTGATGGCCCAGTTGCCGATGGAGCCGTGAACCCCCGGAACCGCGTCAACCGCGAGCCGCTCGTTGTTGGCGATCGCATGCTCGAGAGCTCCGGGGCCGTAATGCTCGATCGCCGGGGCATCCACCACCGCAAAGGGCGGATTGGTCTCGCTCGCGAGATAGGCCTTCTCCACCCGCACTTGCCGGTTCGGAATCGCGAGCCGGATGATGTCGCTCGCCGATCCCGCCGCGCGGTCGGCGGCACGGCGGGCGAGCGCCCACACCTCGGGGGTGAGCACGCACAGGGGCGAGACGACGGACTCGAGGTCGCTGAGCACCCCGGTGTACTTCCCCGCCTCGACGATCTCGATCAGATAGCCGTCGGCGACCCGACCGGCCGAACGCAGCGGCACTCGCACGCGCGCGCCGGGAACAGCGCTGTCGCGCAGCTCGGGCGGGATGCCGTAGTCGAAGAGTCGATCGAGTTGGGGAAGCGGCGAGTCGATGAGCACCCGGGCAATGGATGCCGTGGGCATGGCTAGAGGCCGGTCGCGCTGCGCAGCGCGTCTACCTGGTCGGTGCGTTCCCACGTGAAGTTCGGCAGGGTGCGGCCGAAGTGACCGTACGTCGAAGTCTCGGCATAGATTGGGCGCAAGAGATCAAGATCGCGGATGATCGCACCCGGGCGCAGGTCGAAGACCTCATTGATCGCCTCAATGATCGTCTGGTCGGGAACCTTGCCCGTGCCGAACGTCTCGACGTAGAGCCCGACCGGCGAGGCCTTGCCGATCGCATAGGCGACTTGCACTTCGAGCCGGTCGGCGAGCCCGGCGGCGACCGCGTTCTTCGCCACCCAGCGCATTGCGTAGGCACCCGAGCGGTCGACCTTCGAGGGGTCTTTGCCGCTGAAGGCGCCACCGCCGTGACGAGCAGCGCCGCCGTAGGTGTCGACGATGATCTTGCGACCCGTGAGCCCGGCATCGCCTTGCGGCCCACCGATCTCAAAGCGGCCGGTGGGGTTGATGAGCAGTCGCGCATCGCGTGAATCGAGGTCGACGCTCTCCAGAACGGGGCGGATGACCAGCTCCTC
>SCSV01000316.1 GCA_004297555.1 Salinibacterium sp. | reverse complement strand
GGCGACGATGCGCTTGCGCTGATGGGATGTGACGACGGCAGCGAGCAAGAGCGCGGCGGGCCACACCTTGATCCAGGTCGCGAGGGTCAGAAGCACGGTGGCGATGCGCGGGTAGCCGACGATCACGATGACGCCGACCATTGCCAGGGGAACGCTCACCGAATCGATGCGCCCGAGTGCGATCGGACCGAGCAGAACCAGGAACGCCACCCACCACCACGCGGCGCCGAGTCGGGCGCGGGAACGCCCCCAGCCGGTGAGCACCCCGAACGCAACGGCGTTGAGCACCATGACCATGCACAGCCAGGTGCCGGGGTATTGGGGCATCCCGAACATCGCGGAGAGAAGCATGGGCACGATCGCGACGATCGGGTAGACCCAGGGGCTGTTGATTCCGACCCAGTGGTTGTTCGTGAGCGCGTCTTGCGCCCACGGCTCGTAGACGAAGGTGACATCGCCGAAGGGGAACCCGGGGCCATACAGGTTCAGCATGCCGAGCCAGATGTGCACGAGCACGAAGGCGACCCACACGGCGAGCGGGCTTCGGGCGAGTCGAGCTCCGAAGCCTGTGCTCGCCGTCATTGCTTCAGCGTATCCGGCAGACCGCGCCACCCCCGGATGCGACATGATGGAACTCGGCCCAAAGGAGACCGCTCATGCCTCGAATCATCGCCGCCGCGAGTGCGCTTCTTCTCGCCGTGACGATTGCCGGTTGTTCGAGCGCCCCCGCCCCGGGCAAAGACGGCTACGTCAGCGCGAACACGATCACGATCGCCACCTCACCAAGTACCAAGGCCCCCTGGTTCATCGATAACAACCCGGCATCGGGACGGGGCTTCGAGGCGGCAGTCGCCTACGCCGTGGCCGAAGACCTCGGCTTTACCAAGGACCACGTGGTCTGGGTTCGCGTTTCCAGAACGGATGCCCTGGCCCCGGGCCACAAGAAGTTCGACTTCTACCTCGGGCAGGTGCCGATAAGCTCGAAACTGGAGAAGAGCGTCGACCTCAGCTCCGGCTATTACCTCGATCCCGCCACGGGTAAGGAATTCGCCCTCGTGTTCGCCAAGCACAGTCCGCTCACCCTTCGCCTCACGATGGCCGTCGACGAGGTGCGCGCTCAGGGCACGTTTAGGCATCTCGCCCAAGAATGGTTGTGATCGCGGCCGGGATCGCCTCGGCGAGGTCGAGCACCGTGAACGGCCCGCCTCCGCTGGCGCGCTCGGCAGCCAGCCCGTGGATGACCGTCGCGGTCGCCGCCAATCGCGCAAGCTCACCCGAGTCATTCACTCTGTGGGTCGCTACGAGCGCCCCGAGGATCCCGGCGAGCGCATCACCCGCACCCGCCGTGGCGAGCCAGGTCGGCGCGAGACTTGTCGACAGCGAGACGCCCGGGCCCGCGATGTAGCTCGTGTGCCCCTTGAGCAGCACGGTCACCCCGAGCTGGTCGGCGGATGCCCTGGCCCACTGCCCTGGGTCGCCCGAGATCTCGGCGCGCTCCACCCCGAGCAGGCGCGCAAGCTCCCCGTGGTGCGGCGTGATCACGACCGGCCCGCGTGCTCTCGAAAGCAAGGGGATCAAGCCCCCGTCGAGCACGACGGGCACGTTCTGGGCGAGAGCAGCGCTCGCGCGGTCGGAATCCGAGTCGTCCATTCCCGAGCCGATCAGCCAGGCCTGCACCTCGCCATCGACGGTCACGGCTTCGGGTCGGCGCTCCAGTACGAAGTCGGCCGCCGGGCCGAGGTAGCGCACCATGCCGACGCCCGTGCGCAGCGCCGCCTCGACGCCCAAGACGGCGGCTCCCGGATACCGTTCCGAACCGGTGATGACGCCGAGCACGCCGCGCGAATACTTATCGTCGTGCGGCGCGGGAACCGCGATGTTCGCCGCAGCGTCGCGTGGCGTCCATTCGGTGAAGTCAGCCATGTCTCACACGATAGTTCGGTTCAGGTGGCGCGGGGGTGAGCAACCTGCCAGCGTTCAGCCGAAGGATCCGCTCGCTCAGGTGCGGCGGGTGGCGTCCTGAACCTCGCCGACAAGCTCCTCGATGATGTCTTCGAGGAAGAGCACGCCCGTGGTCGCCCCGCTCTCGTCGAAGGCGCGGGCGACGTGCACACCGGAGCGTCGCATCGTTGCGAGGGCATCCTCCAGGTCGGTGCCGCGGAAGATCGAGATCAGCTGGCGGATGCGCTTGGGCGGCACCGGCTCGGTGTACTCGTCCTCGTCCAGATCGATGACGTCTTTCAGGTGCAGGTACCCGCTCGGGTCTCCCGAGTCATCCACGAGGATGTAACGGGAGAACCCCTTCTGTGCCACGGCGCGTTCCACGTCAGCGGGGGTGGCTTCCTCGGGCAGCGTGACCAGCGCGGACATCTTGACTGCGACATCCTGCACCTTCTTGTCGGTGAATTCGAAGGCCGCGCTGAGGGCGCCACTAGAGTCCTGCAGCACGCCCTGCCTGGTCGAGTGCGCGACGATCGTGGCCACCTCATCGAGAGTGAACACGCTGTTGGCCTCGCTCTTCGGCTGCACTCGGAACAGCTTGAGCACCGCCCCAGTCGTGGCATTGAGCGCGACGATGATCGGGCGAAGGATCGTCGCCACAAAAACCAGCGGCGGTGCGAGAAAAAGCGCAGCCCGGTCGGGCACCGAGAACGACAGGTTCTTCGGCACCATCTCGCCGAGCACGACGTGCAGAAACGACACGAGGGTGAGCGCGATGATGAAACTCACCGTGGCGATTACGGGCTCGGGCCAGTGCGTCAGCGCGAGCGGCGCCCGCAACAAACGGTGGATCGCCGGCTCGGACACGTTCAGGATCAGCAGCGAGGCAACGGTGATGCCGAGCTGGCTCGTGGCGAGCATAAGGGAGGCGTTCTCCATCGCCCAAATGGTCGTTTTCGCGGCGCGGGAGCCGGCCTCCGCGCGCGGCTCGATTTGCGAGCGGCGAGCGGAAATGACGGCGAACTCCGCGGCGACGAAGAAAGCATTGATGAGCAGCAGGATGCCCAACCAGGCGATGCCCCAGTAGTCGGTCATGCCGTGCCGCCCTGGTCGTCGGCCTCGTCATCTCGGCGCGGGGTGTACCTCACCCGGTCGATGCGGCGGCCGTCGAGGCGCTCGATGCGAAAACTTCCCACCTCGGTTTCGACCACGTCACCGATCGCAGGCAGCTTACCGAGCTCGCTCGTGAGCCAGCCCGCGACCGTCTCATACGGTCCGTCTTCGGGCACCGCGACACCCGTGCGCTCGAGCAACTCATCGGGCCGCAGGATGCCCGGAAAGGTGAACCAATCCCGAGACCGCACCACGTCGGCCTTGGTGCGGTCGTGCTCATCGGACACCTCGCCGACAAGTTCCTCGACCAGATCCTCCAGTGTCGCGACGCCTGCCGTTCCGCCATATTCGTCCACGACGACTGCCATCTGAAAACCGCGGCCCCGCAGTTCGCCGAGCAGAGTGTCGAGCATCATCGTCTCGGGCACTCGGAGCGCCTCGGACTGCAGGGCCGACACCGGAACATCCGCCCTCTTGTCGCGGGGCACCGCGACGGCTTGCTTCACGTGCACGATTCCCACGACATCGTCGATGCTGTCGGCGGTTACCGGAAAGCGCGAGAAGCCGGTCTTGCGTGCGAGTTCGACCACGTCTTGCGCCGAGGCAAGTCGGTCGAGGCTCGCCACGCGCGGCCGCGGGGTCATGACGTCTTGAGCGCTGTGGTCAGAGAAGGCGAGCGTGCGAGCCAGCAGGGTCGCGGTGTCGTGCTCGAGGCCGCCCTCGCGCGCGGAGCGACGAACGAGCGACACGAGTTCTTCAGCGGTTCGGGCCCCCGACAACTCCTCCTGCGGGTCGATGCCGAGGATGCGCAGGATGCCGTTGGCCGTGTTGTTGAGCAGCATCACCGCCGGTCGAAAGACCGCGGTGAACGCGATCTGGAACGGCAGCACGAGCTTGCCGGTCTCTCGCGGAAGGGCGAGCGCGAAGTTCTGCGGCACGAGCTCACCGATGATCATCGAGAGCAACGTCGCGATGACGACCGCGAGAATCGCGGATGTCACATGCACAGCAGTCGGGGTCAGATGCAGCGCCTCGAGTGGTGGCGACAGCAGGGTGCTCAGCGACGGCTCGAGTGTGAAGCCGGCAAGCAGGGTCGTGATCGTGATGCCGAGTTGTGCGCTGGAGAGGTGGGTCGAGGTGCGCTTGAGTGCGCTGATCGGTGCTCCGAGCCGCCGCTCGCCGCGCTCGTGACGCACCTCAAGGTCGGCGCGATCGAGGTTCACCAGGGCGAACTCGGAAGCCACGAACAACCCGGTACCGATAGTCAGCAGGATTCCCGCGCCGAGCATGATCAACTCATACATCGCGGCCCGCAGTAAAGCGTCCAGGCGGAGGGTCGTCCATTACCGGCTGATTCTAATCGGAATCACCACGAGACCGGCAGCGCCTTGCCCTCCTCGTAGCCGGCCGCAGATTGGATGCCGACGAGCGCCCGATTGTGAAACTCGTCGATGGTGGTCGCGCCGGCGTAGCTGAACGAGCTGCGCAGCCCCGCGGTAATCATGTCGAGCAGGTCTTCGAGGGAGGGCCGCAGTGGGTCGAGGTAGATGCGGGACGTCGAAATCCCTTCGGCGAACAGGGTCTTGCGCGCCAGTTCGTACGCGTCGAGCCCGCCGAAGCGCTCCTGCACGGCCTTGGTGGAGGCCATGCCCCAGCTTTCCTTGTAGGCACGGCCGTCGGCATCCATCGCCAGAATTCCGGGCGCTTCGATGGTGCCGGCGAACCAAGAACCGATCATGACGGATGCCGCGCCGGCGGCGAGCGCGAGCGCGACGTCGCGGGGGTAGCGCACACCACCATCGGCCCAGACGTGCGCACCCAGATCGCGGGCCGCATCCGCTGTCTCGAGCACGGCGGAGAACTGTGGCCGCCCGACCGCCGTCATCATGCGGGTGGTGCACATCGCGCCGGGGCCCACTCCGACCTTCACGATCGTTGCGCCCGCGTGCACGAGGTGCCGCACGGCATCCGCGGTGACGACGTTGCCTGCGACGATCGGCACGCCGAGGCCGAGCGCGCTCACCGTCTCGATCGCGCTCACCATGCCGTCTTGGTGCCCGTGCGCGGTGTCGATGACGATGACGTCGACTCCGGCCTCGACGAAGGCTTTCGACTTGCCGGCGACGTCGCCGTTGATGCCGATCGCGGCGGCGACGAGCAGGCGGCCATCCTTGTCGATCGCTGGCTCGTAGAGCGTGGAGCGCAAAGCGCCCTTGAGGCTGATCGTGCCGACGACTTTGCCCTCGTGCATCACGGGCGCGAACTCGATGCCGGCGGCGATCATCAGGTCGAAGGCGGAGCGCGGGCCGGTCAGTTCATCCGCGTCGATCGAAGTGAGCGGATGCCCGAGCAGATCGCCAAGCCGGGCCCCGGGCATTGCCGTGGCGAGCCGCTCCGCCGGGATCACCCCGAGAAACTCGCCGTCGTCGTGGACCACGATGCCGTGCCCGGCCGTCGGCGGCAATTGCGCGAGCGCCGTGGCGACGCTGTCGCCCGGGCCGAGATCGAGGGCCGCGTCGTAGCCGACCGGCTGGTCTTTGACCCAGCGGATCGCGGCATCCAGTTCTTGCACGTGCATGTCCTGGGGCAGCACACCGAGACCGCCGCGACGCGCGAGGGTCGCCGCGAGCCGCGGCCCGGTGACCGAGTTCATGTTCGCCGACACGATGGGAATGGTCGCCGCCGTGCCGTCACCGGGGGCAAGCGAAACATCCAGTCGGCTGCTCACCGCAGAGCGAGAGGGAACCAGAAACACATCGGAGTAGGTCAGATCGTGCACCGGCTCAGTCTCATAAAAGCGCATGAATTTAACGCTAGCGCGCCGCGCGCGACAACGACGGCATCCCAAAACCGATTAAGCTCGTAGGTGGTGTATCACCGGGGACGAAGAGAACTGAAAGTGGGCGGTCGGCTGTGTCGAGCCAAGTGACCGGAATCGCGCCAGAGGGTGACTCCTCGGGTGAGTTCGGGGCCAACGAGTGGCTAGTAGACGAGATGTACGAGCGGTACCTCGTCGACAAGAATTCGGTAGACGAATCGTGGTGGCCGATCCTCGAGAGCTATCACCCGGTTGAGGCAACCGGCGATACGGTTCCGGATGCCCAGAGCTCGCTCGTCACCTCGTCGTTCGCCCCTCCCGCTGCAGAAGCCCCGCCAGCCCCCGCCCCCACTCCCGCTCCCGCTGAGCCCGCAACTCCCGCCCCCGCCGCCGCGAACCCGCCCACGGGCAGCGTTCCCGTAGCCCCCCTCACCGGCAGCCAGCCCATTGCGCGCACGACCTCGGTGACGGCCAAGCCGCAGCCGATCCCGGCAGACGTGCCCGCGTCATCCGGTGCTCCGCGCATCGAGGACGAGACCGAGCCGAGCGAGCAGACCGAGAACACGGTCGCCGCGCTCAAGGGCGCCTCGAAGTCTCTCGCCGCCAACATGGATGCGAGCCTGAGCGTTCCGACCGCGACGAGTGTGCGCACGGTGCCGGCCAAGCTCATGATCGACAACCGCATCGTGATCAACAACCACCTCAAGCGGTCTCGCGGTGGCAAGGTCTCCTTCACCCACCTGATCGCCTGGGCAATCGTCGAGACCCTCAAAGAGTTCCCGAGCCAATCCGTCTACTACGACGAGCCGAATGGCAAACCCTCGGTCGTCACCCCGGCGCACATCAACCTCGGCATTGCGATCGACCTGCCGAAGCCCGACGGCACTCGCGCTCTCGTGGTGCCCGGTATCAAGCGCGCGGACACAATGGGCTTCGGCGAGTTCTTGGCCGCCTACGAGGATGTCGTGGCGCGCGCCCGCGCCAACAAGCTCGTCACCGAGGACTACATCGGCAACACCGTCTCCCTCACCAACCCGGGCGGCATCGGCACCGAGCACTCGGTGCCCCGGCTCATGCGCGGCTCCGGCACGATCGTCGGCGCGGGAGCCCTTGAGTACCCGGCCGAGTTCCAGGGCGCGAGCCCGAAGACGCTCGCCGAGCTCGCGATCGGCAAGACGATCACGCTCACGAGCACCTACGACCACCGCGTCATCCAGGGCGCCGGCTCTGGCGAGTTCCTCAAGCTCATCCACGAGCGCCTGATCGGCGACCACCACTTCTACGAGGGCATCTTCTCGGCGCTGCGCATACCGTACGAGCCGATCCGCTGGGCCGCCGACATCAACGTCGACCTCGCCGACAACGTCGACAAGACCGCTCGCGTGCAAGAGCTCATCAACGCGTTCCGCGTGCGCGGCCACCTGATGGCTGACACCGATCCGCTCGAATACCGCCAGCGTGCGCATCCCGACCTCGATATCTCGAGCCACGGCCTCACCTTCTGGGACCTCGACCGGGAGTTCGTCACCGGCGGCTTTGGCGGTCGCCGTTCCGCCCTGCTTCGCGAGATTCTCGGGATGCTCCGCGACGCCTACTGCCGCACGGTCGGCGTCGAGTACATGCACATCCAAGACCCCGAGCAGCGCCGCTGGATCCAGGAGCGCATCGAGAAGCCGTACTCCAAGCCCGGACATGACGAGCAGATGCGCATCCTCGGCAAGCTCAACGAAGCCGAGGCATTCGAGACCTTCCTGCAGACCAAGTACGTCGGCCAGAAGCGCTTCAGCCTTGAGGGCGGCGAGTCGACGATCGCCCTGCTCGACGCGGTCATCCAGAAGGCTGCGGAGGCGAACCTCGAAGAGGTCGCCATCGGTATGGCA
>SCSV01000315.1 GCA_004297555.1 Salinibacterium sp. | reverse complement strand
TGAGTTCGGCCAGCAGGTGGCTGGCGAGGTAGTCGAAGCGGGTGGTCTAGCCGGCGCGGTCGGTGACAGAGGGCCGTAGGGCAGGTTAGCCCGTACTCCGGCGCAACCCGCCGATTCTGCGAGATGGCGGGTTGCGCGAGTACGCTAACCCGCCCTACGGCCCTGCGTTTGGGCGTCGGGGTCGAACTGCTCCCCGGCGAAGCGGTAGGGCTGCGAGCCGGTCCCGGCGCGGTCCAGCGCATTCCCGAAGGCGTCGTAGCCGTAGCTGTCGGTAATCGTCCCGACGCTGTCGCTTAGCGCCCCTTGACGCTGCCCAGCCCGTCGGCGTGGACGTAGCCGTCTGGCTCCCGCCGTCTGCGCGATCAGGCCGTCGTCGCCCCAGACGTAGCGGGCGGTGTCGGTCCGGCCGTTGAGCGTGGCCCGCTCCTCGACCGCGATGACCGGATACCGTGGTTTTGTCGATACGGGGAAAAGGTATTTACCCCATGGATTGGGGCGGCGATGGGAATATCGCGGTGGCGGGTGGGCGATTGAAATGCGTCCGATTATGCTGCGCTAATCGGACCTTGTATTGTTTTTCCGTCCGAGTCGCTCTCGGGCACGAGCCTCCGGACGCCGTATCGGACTTTGGGCGTCCGAGCCCGCCGCGTAGATTTCCGCGCCGGAGGCTCCCTTTCCTGGCGAGAGATCGAACAGTATCTTCGGCCCGGCCCGGCCGGCAGCCCGCATTCACAAGGTAGATCACCCCACGCCCATGAACGAAAGCCCTCCCATTTCCGCGTACCTCGGCATCGACGTCGCCAAGGCCAAGCTGGATTGCGCCCTCCTGGTCGACGACGGCAAGAAACGCAAATTCCTCTCCAAGACCGTCCCCAACACCCCGGAGGGCTACGCGGCGCTGTCCGACTGGCTCGGCCAGAAGGGGGCCGCCGCCGCCCCGGCCTGCCTGGAGGCGACCGGCGTCTACTGGGAGGATGCCGCCCTGGCGCTCGCCGATGCGGGCCACGCCGTGGCGGTGGTCAATCCCGCCCTGGCCGGGGCCCATGCCCGGTCCCTGGGGCTCCGCACCAAGACCGATGCGGTCGATGCCCGCGCCATCGCCGACTTCTGCCGCGAGAAGCGCCCGCCCGCCTGGGTTCCCCCGCCCGCCTCGCATCGGGCCTTGCGTGCCCTCGTGCTCCGGCATCAAGCCCTGGTCGGGATGCAAACCCAGGAGAAGAACCGCCTGGAAGGCGCCCGCGATGCGGAAGCCCGCGCCAGCGTCGAAATCCACCTGGAATGGCTGGCCACCGAGTTGGAACGGGTGGAGCGGGCCATCGCCAAGACCATCGACGACGACCCGGACCTGAAGGCGAAACGCAGCCTGCTCGATTCCATCCCGGGGCTGGGCGAGCGCAGCATTTCCACCTGGCTGGCCTATTGCGCCGAGCCCGGACGCTTCGCCAGCGCCCGGCAGGTCGCGGCCTTCGCCGGACTCAACCCACGGCACCGCGAGTCCGGCAGCAGCGTCCGGGGCAAGCCCCGCATCTCCAAGATCGGCCATGCCTTCCTGCGCCGCGCCCTCTACATGCCCGCCATGGTCGCGCTCTACAAAACCGAATGGGGCCGACGCTTCCGCGAGCGCCTCGCCGCCAACGGCAAACCACCCAAGCTGATCATCGGGGCCATGATGCGCAAGCTCGTCCACGTCGCCTTCGGCGTCCTCAAGTCCGGCAAAAAATTCGATTCCGCCCTTCATGGGGCTTGACCGGATTAACAGTATCTACGCGGGCTGATGTGGAAAACGCCCTGGATGAAATCATGGATGAATGTGAAGCTTAACGTTTGAATTCACCGGCGCTGCGCGGCTTCATCGCGCAGCGTCCGGTGGAATGATGGGTTGGGCC
>SCSV01000314.1 GCA_004297555.1 Salinibacterium sp. | reverse complement strand
GATACCACCACGACGTAACTCACGACCGTGACATCGAGCACGAGGTTGGGGAGTTGGATCAGATCAGATCTCGTCGACAACTGGTAGGTGGTGAGACCAGTGCGCGCGGCGACGATCAGGAGGATGAAGCCGAGCACAGAGAAAATGGCGAATGCGATCGGCGGCTTCCAGTTCTTGACGGACGCCTTATCGAGCACGACGGGTGCGGCTGACGGCACGCCCGGGGCGACGGGGGTAGTCGTGGTCATTTCGTCACCACCGATCGCGGCTTCCTGGTGGGCCAGATGCGTTGCCCCGTTGGCACCGGCAGCCGGAAAATGGCCCGCACGAGCGGCGGGGCCGCGATGAAGAGCACGATCATCGACTGCACGACGAGCACGATGTCCACCGGCACGCCTTGCGCCGCTTGCATCGAATAGCCGCCTGCTTTCAACGCCCCGAACAGGATGCCCGCAACGAAGACTCCGACCGGCCGCGACCGCCCAAGCAGGGCGACCGTGATCGCGTCGAATCCGATACCGGCATCGATGCCCGCGGAGAATCCGGTCGTGATCGATCCGAGTACTTGGGCGACGCCGGCGAGGCCGACGAGGCCACCCGAGATGAGCATCACGTACACATAGGTGCGCTTGACATCAATGCCCGCCACGCGCGCTGCGTTCGGATTCTCCCCGACAGCCCGGAATTGAAAGCCCAGGTTGGAGCGATTGATCAGATACCAGACCGCCACGGTCGCCGCGACTACGACGAGAAAACCAGCGTGCAGGTTGTAGTCCGGACCGAGTAGCTCGGGAAACACCGCCGTCGGCAGCATTGCCGGCGTCTTCGGGTTCGTCGAACCGGGACCTTGCAGAAGTCCGGGGGTGCTGAGCAGATAGCTCAACAGGTAGAACGCAACGTAGTTCAACATGATCGTGACGATGACCTCGTGGGCACCCGTGGTCGCTTTGAGTAGCCCGACCAGGCCGCCCCAGATTGCACCCGCGAGGAGCCCGGCGAGCACCGCGACGATCAGGTGGATGCCCGCTGGCAACGGCCACGCGAAACCGACGTAGCCGGCCGCCGCCGCCGCCGCGAGCATCTGCCCCCGGCCACCGATGTTGAAGAGTCCAGAACGGAAGCCCACCGCGACGCCCAGCCCGGCGGCGATCAACGGGGTCGCAAACTTCAGCGTTTCGGTCAACGGCCGGATTCCGCTGGCGAAGTCGGGCTGGTCGAAGTTATAGATGGACCCCTTGAAGAGCGCGCCGTAGGCTCCGGAGATTGCATCCCAAATCGCCTGTGGCAGGCCGCCCGGCCGCGACGATGTGCCCGCGGCAACCGCTTGAACATCGGCATTGGTGAATGCAATAAGAATCGCCCCGACCACCAACGCGAGGGCTATGGCCAACACCGAGATCATGATGTTGCCGCCGACGATCTCGCGAAGAACATCACCCGATCTGTTGGGCGTCGTCTCGGTCGGACGCTCCTGCTCGCCGCTCATGCCGCCGCCGCCGCTCGCTCGCCAGCCATCATGAGGCCTAGAGCTTCGCGCGGGGTGTCCCCGGGCACGATTCCGACAATGCCGCCGCGGTACATCACGGCGATGCGATCGGCTAGCGCTGCCACTTCGTCGAGCTCGGTGGAGACGACGACGACCGCGACCCCGGCATCCCGGGCTTCGACAATGCGCGTATGTACGAATTCGATCGACCCGACGTCGAGTCCCCGAGTTGGCTGCGCGGCCACGAGCAGCTTGAGGTCCCGGCTCAACTCGCGGGCGAGCACGACCTTTTGCTGGTTTCCGCCAGACAGTCGGCCCACGTGCGTGGTGATCCCTTGCGCGCGGATGTCGAAGTCGCCGACGGCGGTCTGGGCGAACTCGGCCAGGTAGCCGAGCTGGAGCATCCCAAATCGGTTGAAGGGCGGCTTATCCGAGCGGTCGAGCATGAGGTTTTCGGCGATTGTGAACTCGGCGACGAGTCCGTCTTCTTGCCGGTCCTCCGGGATGAAACCAACGCCAGCATCAAGAATCTGGCCCACGCTTCTGCCCCGAAGCGGCCTGCCATCCAAGCGGATCGTGCCAGTGGTCTTGTGCTGCAGGCCGAGTAATGCCTCGGTCAGCTCGGTCTGGCCGTTGCCCTGCACCCCCGCAATCGCCAGAATCTCACCCGCACGCACATCAAAGCTCACATCGTTCACGACAATCTGATCGTGCACGTCGATCACCGAGAGGTGCTCGACCTCGAGGGCGACACTGCCGGGCTTGGCCGTTCCCTTGTCGATCATGAGATCGACGGCGCGACCTACCATGAGCGAGGCCAGTTCGCTGTTACTCGCTGTCGGCGAGGCCTCGCCGACCACTCGGCCCAGACGGATCACTGTGATGCGGTCGGCCACCTCGCGCACCTCGCGCAGCTTGTGCGTGATGAAGACGATGGATGTTCCGGCCTCCTTGAGCTGGCGCATGATCGCCATGAGCTCGTCGGTTTCCTGCGGGGTGAGAACCGCGGTCGGTTCGTCGAAGACCAGCACATGGGCATCCCGAGACAGCGCCTTGATGATCTCGACCCGCTGCTGCACCCCAACCGGGAGATCGCCGACGAGTGCATCAGGGTCCACATGGAAACCGAAGCGTTCCGAGATCTTCCGTACCGTCTCGCGCGCGCTGTCCAGATCCAGCCGCCCACCGAACGTCGTCTTCTCGTGTCCCAGAATGACGTTCTCGGCGACCGTGAAAACGGGAATGAGCATGAAGTGCTGGTGCACCATCCCGATGCCGGCGCGCATGGCCTGACCGGGGCTCGAGAAGTGCTGTTCGACCCCGTCGAGCAGGATTGCGCCGCTGTCGGCCTGGTACAGCCCGTAGAGCACATTCATGAGCGTGGACTTGCCAGCGCCGTTCTCGCCGAGCAGGGCGTGAATCTCGCCCGGCTGCACCACCAGGTCGATGTGGTCGTTCGCAACCAGGGAACCGAACCTCTTCGTGATCGACCGAAGCTCAAGCTTCATGGGACCCAATCTACGCGCAGATCGCCGCGAAACAGCGGATGAATTGGGGCCGGGAAGACGAGTGTTCGTCCTCCCGGCCCCGCCTCAATCGGTTAGGCCAAGTACGACTTCACCTTGATACTGCCGTCGATGATGCCGGCCTTGATCACGTCGAGTTCGCCCTGCAGATCCGGCGAGACCTTCGACTGGAAATTGTGGAATGGTGCCATGCCGACTCCATCGTTCGCGAGCGTACCGATGTAGGGGTCATTGGAGTAATCGCCCTTCGCGGCCGATGTCACCACGTCAGCGGTCGCCGACTTGATCCCCTTCAGGATCGACGTCAGCAGCACATCCCTGGTGGTGGGGTCGGTATTGAACAGGTCCGCGTCGACACCGATCAGCGCAACGTTCTCACCCGAGTCCTTGATCGCGGCGAGCGCGCTCTGATAGATCGGGCCACCAACCGGCAGCAGCACATCCGCACCCTGGTCGATGAAGTTCGAGGCGGTGCTCTTAGCCACGTTATTGGCCTCGAACCCGCCCGTGAACGTCGCCGTCTTCGGGTCGCCGTTGTAGCCGAGCAGCTTCACCGAGGCGTTCTTCTGCTTGTTGTAGTAGTCGATCCCTTGCTTGAACCCGTCCATGAAGATCGTCACGGTCGGAAAGTTCATGCCACCCCAGGTGGCGACCTTTCCACTCTTCGAGTAGCTTGCCGCGGTATATCCAGCCAGGAAGGCTCCCTCAGCCGTGTTGAAGAGGATCGGCTTGACGTTCTTGAGGTCCGGTTTGCCGTCGAAGTTGGCGTCAGCCGCGTCGTCGATGATCGCGAAATCAATGCCCGGATTGGCCTTTGCTGCTTTCAGGGTCGCCGACGAAAGGTTGAACCCAACTGTGATAATCAGGTCGCACTTTTGGGCAACGAGAGTGTCGATGTTCGGGGCGTAGTCGTTCTCGGTATCGGATTGCACCTTCTTTGGTGTGACACCAAGCTGATCGGATGCCTGGACAAGGCCGTCGTAGCCCAGTTCGTTGAATGAATGGTCATCAAAGCCTCCGGCGTCGGAGACCATGCAGGGTAGGAACGCGGACTTGGTTCCCGAGGTGGTACAGCCAGCGAGCACTAGCGCGCCCGTTGCAATTAGAGCGATGCCGCCAAGAACGCGGCCACTAGAGGCGATTCTCATTGTGTCCTCCAAATTTGCTGCCCAACGGAGCGTTGGGTACTTATAGCGTCACGCATCCTGCCGGGCGGGGGAATGGCCAATTTCAAGCGAGGCCGAAAGGTTACAATTTGCCCGCGCGGGCCCGGATGCGCTCAGAGAACGTCGCTGCGGCCAGAAACCTTCAGGGCGTCGACAACCGACTTCACCCGTTGCGCATTGGCGGTCGTGGTGACGAGGAGAGCATCCGGAGTGTCGACGACGACAATGTCCGTCACACCGATCAGGGAAATTAGCCGACCGCTCTGACTGATCACAACACCGGTCGAGGCATCCGCGAGCACACGCGCATTCTCCCCGAGGATCGCAAGGTCAGACTTGCGACCGCCCGAATGCAACTTGGCGATCGACGCGAAATCCCCGACATCGTCCCAGTCGAAGTCACCGGGGATGACGACGAGCTTCCCGGCCTCGGCGGCGGGTTCGGCCACCGAGTAATCAACGGCGATCTTGGTGAGTCCGGGCCAGACTGCGTCGACCACGGCGCCGCGCTTGGGCGTGTCCCAGGCGTCGGCGAGCCGGGTCAGGCCCTCGAGGAGCTCAGGCTGCGATTCACCGAGTTGGGTTAGAAAGACGTCGGCACGGGCGATGAACATGCCGCCGTTCCAGAGATGGTCCCCGTCGGCAACATATCGCTCCGCGGTGGCCTGGTCGGGCTTCTCTACAAAGGATTTCACGCCGACCGCGCTCGGGGCGCCCTCGATATCCAGGCGCCCATCGCAGTGGATGTAGCCGAAACCGATCGCCGGTTCCGTCGGCGTGATGCCGATGGTCGCGATGTAGCCGGCGCGGGCGGCGGCAATGCCCTCCCCGACGGATCGCCGGAACCCACGCTTGTCCTTGATTACGTGATCGGCGGCAAAAGAACCGATGATCACATCGGGTTCGCGCTTGACCAGAATTGCGGCCGCAAGCCCGATCGCGGCTGATGAGTCTTTGGGCTCACTCTCCAGCACGACATTCAGATCCTCAAGCTCGGGAAGTTGCTCCTCCACGGCGGCGCGATGTGCGCGACCTGTGACGACCATGATTCGGTCCTCGCCAGAGAGGGGAGCGAGCCGGTCCCAGGTGTCGCGCAGCAAGGTTTGCCCGGATCCCGTCAGGTCGTGCAAGAACTTCGGGGCATCCGCTCGCGACAGCGGCCACAGACGGGAACCGATGCCACCCGCGGGAATGATGCTGTAGAAGTTCTCAAAAGCGCCCGGCGTGTGAGTCATCCCTCAAACATAGACTTAAGGCGCAGTTCATCTCGCCGCCGCTTTCGACGCTTAGCGTCACATCATGATCAGCAGATCGGCAACGGCTTAATGCGAGTCGCGATCGTGAGTGAGAGTTTCCTCCCCACGATCAACGGTGTCACCAACAGCGTGCAGAAAGTGCTGGAGTACCTGCGCGACAACGGCCACCACGCCACGGTCATCGCGCCTGCCGCAGGTGCGCCCGACATGTATGCCGGATTCGTTGTGCACGAGGTGCCCGCGATCGCCTATCGGCAGTTTCCGGTGGGCATCCCGAACCCGCTCGTGCAGCGACTGATCTCAGATTTTCGACCGGATGTCATTCACGCGGCCGCGCCGTTTCTCCTTGGTACGCAGGCAATAGCAGCAGGTCGGCGGTTGGGGATTCCCTCGGTCGCCGTGTTCCAAACCGATGTTGCCGGCTACGCCCGTAGGAACAACCTTGGTGCCGCGACCCGCTTCGCGTGGCGCGTGGTGCGCAAAGTGCATGAAGGTGCCGAAATCACGCTCGCTCCATCGACCGCCTCAATGACCGATTTGCGAGGGGCAGGACTCGATCGACTGGCGCACTGGGGGCGCGGGGTCGACCTGAACGCCTACCATCCCCGTAACCGCAACAGTCGCATGGCCGAGCAATTGCGCAGAGCATTTGCCCCGAGAGGCGAAACGGTGATCGGCTACGTCGGGCGGCTCGCGCCCGAAAAGCAAGTGGAGCGCATTGCCGCTTTGCGCGGGATTGAGAACGTTCGGTTCGCGATCGTCGGTGATGGCCCATCCCGCCCATCACTTGAACGCCAGTTGCGCGGGATGCCCATTACCTGGCTGGGCTCGTTGCGCGACGCTCAACTCTCCGCTGCCTATGCGAGTCTTGACATTTTCGCGCACACTGGCTCGGAGGAGACGTTCGGCCAGACCATTCAGGAAGCACACGCGAGCGGCATCCCGGTGATCGCTCCGCGCGCTGGCGGCCCGATCGACCTCATCGACCATGGCACCACGGGCTATCTCTATGACCCGGCGGACGATCAGGAGTTTCGCGCGTACGCCGAATCGTTGAGCAGCGACGAGCCGCTGCGGTCGCGAATGGGCGAAGCGGGGCGACGCGCGGTGCTGCCCAATTCATGGGACAGTCTCGGTGCCGAATTGCTCGAGCATTACCGGGGAGCCATCATGGCTCGTAGTCTCGCCGCAGCAACTCGCTCCTAGCGCCGCACGGCACAGCCGTCTGCGCCACGGCACCCTCGCCGTCGGAATAGACTTTGTGCGTGTCCGCTAGCACCACGCCCAAAATAACCATGCCGAAGCGCGTGGCGGGAACGTTGTACCGCGGTCGTGAAGGCATGTGGTCGTGGGTGCTGCATCGCATCACCGGAACCGCGATCTACTTCTTCTTGCTCGTGCACATTCTCGACACCTCGCTCGTGCGCCTCAGCCCCCAGGCCTACAACGCCGTGATCGACACCTACAAGCAGCCCATCATGGGGCTCGGCGAGATCGCCCTCGTCGCGGCGATCGGATTGCACGCGCTCAACGGCATCCGCATCATTCTGATCGACTTCTCGAGCTTCGGTGCCAAGCACCAACGCGCGATGTTCTGGGTCGTCGTCACCCTCTGGCTCCTCTTGCTCGCCGGTTTCGTGCCGCGCCAGCTCATGCACATTTTCGGAGGCGGCGCGTGAGCCTCATCGAAGCGCCCCGCAGCAAAGTTGCCTCGCCGCGCAAGAAGCGCGGCATCAACTGGGAAAAGTGGGGCTGGATCTACATGCGGTTCAGCGGCATCGTTCTCGTCGTTCTGATCTTCGGCCACCTGTTCGTGAACCTGTTTGCGGGCAGGGGGGTCAAAGCGATCGACTTCGCTTTCGTCGCTGGCAAGTTGAGCGACCCGTTCTGGTTCTGGTGGGACCTTGCCATGCTCTGGCTTGCGCTCATCCACGGTGCCAACGGGATGCGCACAATCGTCAACGACTACGCGAACAGGCGCGTCATCCGCAGAATTCTGCTCGGCTCGATCGCGGCATCCACGATCGTTCTTCTCACGTTGGGAACCCTTGTCATCACGACCTTCGACCCTTGCCCGGCTGGTGCTCACCCAGCAGACGTTCCCAGTTTCTGCAAAGAGCGCTAGGTGACCAGTACGAACACCGAGGCCGAGTCTGCCAGCACCATGATCGACGGGGTGCACTACCACCAGTTCGACATCGTCATCGTCGGCGCAGGAGGCGCCGGGATGCGCGCGGCGATCGAGGCCGGACCGCATGCTCGCACGGCGGTGATCTCCAAGCTCTACCCGACGCGTTCGCACACCGGGGCCGCGCAGGGCGGGATGGCGGCGGCTCTCGCCAACGTCGAGGAGGACAACTGGGAGTGGCACACCTACGACACCGTCAAGGGCGGCGACTACCTGGTCGACCAGGATGCCGCAGAGATTCTCGCCAAAGAGGCCATCGACGCGGTCATCGACCTTGAGAACATGGGTCTGCCGTTCAACCGCACTCCCGACGGCAAGATCGACCAGCGGCGCTTCGGCGGTCACACTCGCGAGCACGGCAGCGCCGCGGTGCGCCGGGCCTGCTTCGCCGCCGACCGCACGGGTCACATGATTCTGCAGACGCTGTTCCAGAACTGCGTGCGCCTCGGCATCAACTTCTTCAACGAGTTCTACGTGCTCGACCTGGTAATGACGAAGGTCGATGGCGTCGACCAGCCCTCTGCCGTGGTCGCTTACGAACTTGCCACCGGCGAGCTGCACGTCTTTCGGTCCAAGGCGATCATTTTCGCCACGGGCGGCTACGGAAAGATCTACAAGACCACCTCCAACGCGCACACGCTCACCGGCGATGGCGTGGGCATCATCTGGCGCAAGGGCCTGCCCCTCGAAGACATGGAGTTCTTCCAGTTCCACCCGACGGGATTGGCCGGCTTGGGCATCCTGTTGTCTGAAGCGGCCCGCGGAGAAGGCGCGATTCTGCGCAACGCCTCGGGCGAGCGCTTTATGGAGCGCTACACGCCGACTCTGAAAGACCTCGCGCCGCGCGACATCGTGTCGCGATCGATGGCGACCGAGATTCGCGAGGGCCGCGGTGCCGGCCCAGACAAGGACTACCTCTATCTCGACATCACGCACCTCGAGCCCGCGGTCATCGACGAGAAGCTGCCCGACATCACCGAGTTCGCGCGCACCTATCTCGGGGTCGAGCCCTACACCGAACCGGTGCCCGTGCTGCCGACCGCGCATTACGCGATGGGAGGCATCCCGACGACCAATAATGCCGAGGTGCTTCGCAACAACACCGAGACGGTCAAAGGACTCTACGCCGCCGGCGAGTGCGCTTGCGTCTCGGTGCACGGCTCGAACCGGCTCGGCACCAACTCGCTGCTCGACATCAACGTCTTCGGCAAGCGGGCCGGCAAGAACGCGGTCGAGTACGTCAAGACCGCCCCCTTCGTGCCGCTCCCGGAGAACCCCACGGCAGGCGTGCAGGCGATCCTGGACATGGTGCGTTCCGGTGACGGCACGGAGCGAGTCGGCGCCATCCGCAAAGAGTTGCAGGATTCGATGGACCGCAACGCCCAGATCTTCCGCACCGACGAGTCGCTGAGCGAAGTCACGAAACTCATTGAGCGGCTGCGCGCCCGGTACAAGAACATCGCCCTGCAAGACAAGGGCAAGCGCTTCAACACCGACCTGCTCGAAGCGATCGAACTCGGCTTCCTCCTCGACCTTGCCGAGGTGCTCGTCTACTCGGCGCGCAATCGCAAGGAGAGCCGCGGCGGCCACATGCGCGAGGACTACCCGGAACGCGACGACAAGAACTTCCTCAAGCACACCATGGCGTACCTCACTGGCGACCCGGAATCGGCGGAAGCCGGTGACCACATCCGACTCGACTTCAAGCCGGTCGTGATCACCAACTACCCGCCGATGGAAAGGAAGTACTAGTGAGTACGGCCGTCACCTCGGCAGCGAAAGTTCCCGAGCCGATCGCGACCTTCACCGCGACGTTCATCATTCGCCGGTTCGACCCTGAGGTCGATGAGGAGCCGCGCTGGCAAGACTTCGACGTTGAGATGCGTGCGACCGATCGAATTCTCGATGCCCTGCACAAGATCAAGTGGGAGCAAGACGGCTCGCTGACCTTCCGCCGCTCGTGCGCCCACGGTGTTTGCGGCTCGGACGCGATGCGCATCAATGGCAAGAACCGGCTTGCCTGCAAGACCCTCATCAAAGACCTCGACATTTCGAAGCCGATCTACGTGGAAGCGATCAAGGGGCTCCCGCTAGAGAAAGACCTCATTGTCGACATGGAGCCATTCTTCGACTCCTTCCGGTCGGTCAACCCGTTTCTCATGGTTGCCGGCCCCACGAAAGACGGCAAAGAGCGCGTGCAGAGCCCGGTGGAGCGGGCCCGCTTCGACGACACCACCAAGTGCATCCTGTGCGCCGCGTGCACCTCAAGCTGCCCGGTGTTCTGGACCGACGGCCAATACTTCGGCCCCGCCGCGATCGTCAACGCGCACCGCTTCATCTTCGACTCTCGCGACGAGGGCGCCAAAGTGCGCCTCGACATCCTCAACGACAAAGAGGGAGTGTGGCGCTGCCGCACGACCTTCAATTGCACGGATGCCTGCCCGCGCGGCATCCAGGTCACCCAGGCAATCGCCGAGGTGAAAATGGCGATTCTCCGCGGGAAGCCCTAGGGGCTTTTCGGCACCCCGACGTCGAGATTCGTGAGCGCGGGGAGCGGCACCGGCAGCGTGATCGACGGAATAGGTGTCGGGAGCGAATTGCTCGCATCCCCGGCGAGCTGATCGAGACCCGGGACACTAGGCTCAACCGTGGTTCCGCCGAGCCCGAGCACTGTTCCGTCTGCCGGAGCGAGGCTTTGATGATCGGTGTTCTGGGTAGTCGCGACCAACGGGGCCGAGGAGATGGCTGCACCAGTGGAAATCGCGGCAACGACCGCGATCGTGCCGACCAGCGCGGGCACAGAGATGCCAGCGCCGGCACCGGTCGCGCCGAGAATGGCGGGCAGCGGTGGTACCACGGCGGCTGCCGCGGCTGTCCCCGATCCGAGAGAGCCGAGTAACGAGCCACCGACGGCACCACCGAGCACGAGGGGCAGCACGATGATCGCGAGTCGGGAACCGAGGTCATCCACCTCGTCATTGATGATCGGGCAACTCGTGCACTCAGATAGGTGCCGGCGGATTCGCGCCTCGTCGCGCTCTCCCAAGCCGGATCGAGCATGATCGCCTAGGTGCGCGATGGTCCAGCGGCATTCGGGCGAGGCGACATCGTCGTTGAGGTGGGCCTGCAGCCAGGCTTTACGCAAGCCCTCGCGGGCACGGTATGCCAACGCCGCCACACCGTTGGCGGTGAGCCCAAGCAGCGGGGCGACCTCGTGCGGGTCCATGCCCTCGACCTCGGTGTACCAGAGCACCGTTTGCCATCGCTCGGGCAGAGTCCGGAATGCTCGTGCGGTGAGGGATCGGTCAAGGGCCGCGAGGGTCGCGTCGTCAACAGTGCGCGGGTCTTCGAATACCGTGATGTCGTCGACCTGGATGTCACGCCTGGCTGCGCCCCAACTCGAAGCCAGATTGCGGATGGTCGCATACAGGTACGGACGGAAAGCCCCGGTCGGCCCGCCCCCGGCGCGGATTCGCTGGAAGATGCGCGTGTAGGCCTCGGAGACCAGATCATCCGCATCAATCGAGGTGAACTGGTGCGCGATGCGCATTCCGGCGAGGTAGTGCCGGTGCCACAGCTCGGCGAAGG
>SCSV01000313.1 GCA_004297555.1 Salinibacterium sp. | reverse complement strand
CCACAATGACCGCGAACCCTACCCGGATCCACCGCCTTGCATCAAGCGTGCTGATCACCATCTCGCGGTAGAGCTGCTCGCGCTCGGCAATCTCCCGACGCAGATCCGTGTCGCCAAACCCATCGCGCAGCTGCGGCGGGTTCTCCAGGAGCTCGCGGCCAATGACCTTGAGCCGCGCGTTCTCGGCGCGCAACTGCCCGAGCTCGGCGGCCAGGCGCTCGTTCTCGGCCTCGAGGTGCTCGACCACCAGCTCGCGGGCCTCGTCATCGTTGCGGTAGGGACCGATGGGGCCGAGGCTCGTCATGGTTGGACGATCCTACTACGGAGCCTGGGCACGGAGCTTCTCCTTGTACGCGGCCGCGGCCTGGTCGACGGCGCGCCGGCCGTCTTCAAAGCCTTGTCGCCAGTGCTGGTGGGTATCGGGCGAGACGGTGTGGCGGTTGGCTTGCTTGAGCTGGTTGGCGCCGATGGCGAAGCCTTGGGTATAGGCGCGCACGGCGAGCTCGCGCTCGAGATTGACGGTGACCTCGCTCATGGCAGCTTGTCTCGCAGGAAGTCGCCGTAGGAGATGCCCACGGGCTTGGTTTTGCCGGTCCTGGGGAGCTGGTTCATGCTCATCCACACGCCTCCTCCTGAGCGCCGGACGCGCTTGATGCCGTCGATGCGGCGGCGCCCCGAAAATGGCTGAATCGTCAGTTGGCGGGAGCCGCGGCCCTCGCAGCCCGCACACAGGACGCCGACGGTCACATCGGCCCGGTCGATGATAATCCCAGCGCCGGTGCACCACTCACACGCCACGGTCAGCACCTGCGGCGGGAGCGGCAGCGTGTTGGGATGCGGTCGTTTGGCCATTCACTCCTCCTTGTGCGCGACCTCCGGGGTGGTGGTCGCGGCGATCTTCGACATGTCTTCGATCGTGATACCGCACGCTTCGAGCCGCGCCTTGTCGATGCCGGCGGTGCGGGCGTTGATCTCATTGGCGCAGATGAACCGGTGCTCCTCGAGCGTCTCGAGGTGCTTGCGCAGAGCGCCGAGTTGGGGCGGATCAGCGACCATCTTCTGCTGAAGCTTGATCTCTTCGAGCTGGCGGATCATGTTGCCGATTCCAATCTCCTCGCCGGCGAACCGGATCAGATTGAAGATCAGCGTCCCCAGCGGGATCGTCCGCACATCGTGCACGTCCTTCTTTCGGTTGGCGCCATTGGAAATGGGCTTTTCGTTCTGGTCGAGAATGGGCATGGAGTCTCCTAGTTGCCGTCGTCAAGATCGGCGGCGGTTGCGGTGGGCGGCGGGGTCGGGAACAGCTCTCCGTTCTCGCCGATGCGTTCAACGCGAACAAGGGTGAGGCCGCGCTTTTCGAGCGCGTCGAGCTCCTCTTCGGTCTCGGTGCCCTTGATGACGTATTCGATCCGTGTCGGAACGAAGGCGTGAAACACGCCGGCGGTGGGCTTGGCGTTGCAGTTGCACGCCGGCGGAGTGTCCTGCGTGGCCATCAGTTTCATGAGCACGTCGTAGTTGGACTGAGCGAGGGTGGTGATGCACTCCTCGGTGTGAACGGCGGGGAATGTCTCGCGGTGGGCGAGCCAGACCCAGGTCTTGCCGACGATGAGATCCTTGGGGATCTGCGCGATGCGCTTGGAGAGGCCCATCTTCTTGGCTTCCTCGATGAAGTTCTCGGGGCGCGAGTAAAATTTTCCTCCGACCCACATGAGGCCGACGCGATCATCCTCGCGGCCCGACATCGGACAGCCCTGGCACTCGGCTGGGAACAGGGTGAAGCTGACGTCAACCATCGATGCATCGACAGGGCTCTCGGATACCTCCACCTGCTGGTGCTTGCACAGCGCCGCGGCCGCCAAGATCGGCTTGCTATCAATCCACGTCCACCCGCGCGCCGGCTTGATGCCCTGGCTGCAGGTTGGACAGACGTGGAGCGGCAGCGGCATGCGGCCGCAGCTGCGACCGGGGCCATCGCTGACAAGATAGATCGCTCCTGGCTTCCTGAAGCCGCATCCGCGTTCGCTCTCTTGCTTGGTGATGATGGTGGCCACTAGCCCTCGCCTCCGAGCTCGTGGGTCTCGTGTTCGTCGTTTGGTGTCATGGGACACTCCTTGATCTTGCGCAGCGTGTTGGTCCGGCAGTCGTTCCAGCCGCGGCGGTAAGCTTGG
>SCSV01000312.1 GCA_004297555.1 Salinibacterium sp. | reverse complement strand
TGGGTCGATTCGCAGCGCGAGCCGCACTCCGGCGATCAGTGCCTTGTACTCCGCAACATTGTTGGACGCGATGCCACCGTATAGCCCGACCTCGGCGATCACCTCGCCGGTCGCGGGATCGATGACGACTGCGCCGCTGCCGGATTGTCCGGGGTTGCCGCGGGAGCCGCCATCCGCTTCGATGATGAGTTCGCGTGCCACTACAGGCCTGACTCGTTGGTGCGCACGAGAATCGCTTCGCTGCTCGGGCAGAGCAGCACGTCATCCTCGGCCGCGGCTCGCACGACCTGCATCTCGTTCTCAAGCAGCTTCACGCCGGAGGCCATCGACACTCCCCCGCGCAGCAGCGATGCGCCCGTACCGTAACGACTGCGCTGCTTCTCATAGAGCGCGAGCAGCTCGGCGGGAACCTTGCCCTCGGTCGTGCGACGGGCTGCCGCCGCGCTGTTGCGCTCCGCGTCGATGGTCGCGAGGGCCGCGTCACGTGCCGCTTCGATGTCAGCGGTCTGGGAGCGCACGGCATCGTTCTGAGCCGTGAGCGCGTTCACGCTCGCCTGGTGCTCCTCGAGCCGCTCCATCACGGTCAGCTCGATCTCCTCGAGATCGTTGAGGCGCTTCTTCAACGCGACCAGCTCTTGCTCGAGCGCCGCGACATCCTTCACCGACGAGCTTGCCGTGAGTCGCTCGGTGTCGCGCTTGATACGGGCCTCGACGGTCTCGACGTCCGCCTCGACCCGGCTCAGCTCAAGTCGCACATCTTCGAGCATCCCGTTCTGTTCCACGAAGTTGAGGCGCAGCGACTCCGACTCGCTCGCAAGACGCCGAAGCGCTTCGTGCTCGGGCAGGCTCTTGGCTCGGTGATCGAGCTGGGCGAGCTTCGTGTCGATCGCCTGCAGATCGAGCAACAGGGCCTGATCGTCAGGTGCGGCTTTCAACGCCATGAATTCTTCACTCTCATCTTCGGGCCTTATTGGACAACAACGAAGTCCCAGGGGTCCGTGCGCAGCTCGCTCACGGTCACCGCAACCCCGGGCAGCGCCTCGCGTAATTCGCTCGCCGCGGCCTCGAGCCACAACCACTCGCT
Organism: Salinibacterium sp.; assembly: GCA_004297555.1. Taxonomy (GTDB): domain Bacteria; phylum Actinomycetota; class Actinomycetes; order Actinomycetales; family Microbacteriaceae; genus Rhodoglobus. Next base: position 25,556 of record SCSV01000312.1, on the reverse strand, counting down.
CGCCCAGTGCGAGACATCGATGAGCGCCGGCCCGCGCGAGGCACGCGCGTTCTCGCGCGCTTCTGAGGCCGGGTGGTGCCGCAAGTCCGATGTCACGTACACATCGGCCGCGACCACGGCGGGGTCGGCCAAATAGCTGTCGCCCGCTCCCGCACACAGCGCAACGGTGCGAATCGGCGCATCGAAATCTCCAGACACCCGGATGCCCGTGGCCGTCGCCGGCAGCACCTCGGCAAGGGCTCGCGCCAACCGTCCGAGCGTGGTCGGCTCAGCGAGGGCGCCGACCCGACCGAGGCCGCGCGAAGGGGTCGGTCCGGAGGCAATCGGCTGCGCATCCACGAGCCCGAGTTTCGAGGCGAGGATGGCGGAAGTTCCGGTTTCGACGACATCGGCGTTGGTATGGGCGGCCAACAGCGCGACGTTGCCCCGAATGAGGCGTGAGAGCGCCGCGCCCTTGTAGCGGTCACTCGCGACGGTGGTGACTCCGCGCAAGAGCAGCGGGTGGTGCACGAGCAGGACGCTCGCACCGGTGTCGACGGCTTCGTCGACGGTGTCGAGCACGGCGTCCACGGCGAGCAGGATCGATTCGACGGGGGCGTCGAGGTCCCCGCTGATCAGGCCGACCGCATCCCAGGATTCTGCACCCGCCGCGGGCCAGAGCCGTTCAACGACGGCGGCGACATCCGCGACTGTGGTGGGCACGGTGGTAAGTCTAACGATCAGCCAGTCTTGGCTTCCTGACGCCGAACACCCGGCAGGCCGGTGAGGAAGGCGGCGAGCATCCCGAACAGCAACGCGGCGATCACGCCTATGTCGGTCGTTGCAAGGTCGCTGTCGAGCGGCACACCGAGCAGCGTGAAGCCGTAGCCCTGCCAGCTCAACCAGGTCACCTGGGCAGTGGTCAGCGCGAAGCCGATCGCCGTGACGACGAGCAGGGCGACGAGGTTGCCCCAACGCACGGCCGGGTAGACGCCGCCGCTCTTGAGCAGCGAGTCCGAATCGAAGTGCATCTTGCGCATGATCGTCTCGATCGCGAAGATGCCCACCCAGGCAGCGGTCGGGACCGCGATCGTGGTGGCGACATCCCGGAACAGGTCGCTGACACCGCCAGAAACGCCGAACGTGAGCAGGGTCGCGAAGGCGCCGAGCAGCACCGCCACGATCACGATCGACCAGGGCCGCCGCATGCGCGGGCTGATCGCCTGGAGTGCGAACCCGCCGGAATAGATGGTGAGAATGACCCCGGAGAGCAGGCTTAACGCGGTCGAAGCGATCACCGGCACCGGGTACCAGTTGGGCAGCATGAGCGCGAGCGTCTTGAGCGGGGAGTTCACGAAACCGGTGGCGATGACCGGGTTAGAGGCGGCGAGCAGAGCACCGTAGCCGATCAGGAGGAAGCTCGGCAGAGCGGCGCCGAAGCCGGCCCAGAATCCGGATGCGCCCTCTCCAGATGACTCCTGCTGGTACCTGGCGAGGTCACCGCCGCTCTGCGCCCAGACGAGCCCGACGAAGCTGAAGACGAGCACGGCGCCGGTGATGACAACAATCCACGAGGCTTCCGGGTTGGCAAGCGCGTGTGAGAGATTGATGTACTGGGCGGTCATCGCGATGAGGCCGCCGATCAGCAGGACCGAGATGATGGTCAACACGAGTTGGATCCGCGCGATGAGTGCGTAACCCGCGAAGGCGATAAGCACGGCGACGAGGAACGCGACGGCGAGTGCGACGAGCAGCAGTTGCCGCTCGCCCAGGATGCCGTTGACCTTGGCACCGACGAGCACGAGCGCCACGGAGGAGCCGAGCAGCCAGAGCAGGGCGGCGCCCCAGAACAGGCGCGTCACGAGGGCGAGTACCGCCGGAACAACATTGCCGACGAGCCCGAAGGTCGCTCTTGACACGACCATGGTCGGCTGGCCGCTTCGCTTGCCGGCGGCCGTGGAGATGCCGAGCGGAATGAAGGAGAGCAGCACGCCCGCGAGCACGGCGATGATCGATTGACGCAGGCTCATTCCCACAGCGAAGATCGTCGCGCCGAGTCCGAGGCTCAGGATCGAGGAGTTCGCGGCGAACCAGAGCCAGAACAGCCGGGCAGCTTGGCCGACGCGGTACTCCTGCGGCGTCGGTTCGGCCCCGGTCGTTTCGACCGCCAGAATCCTCTGGCGCACCGGCTCGGCCTCGATCAGCACGACCTCGTCGTCGCGCACCCGCTGAGTCGGGATCGGTCCCGAGGGCGGCGCGATCAGGCCGGCGATGTCGCTCGGGTCGGCCGAGGCAGAGCCTGGCACGCGGTCGGTCTCATCGACATCGTCCGGGAGTTCTTCTTCGTATGACTGGTCGACGATCGAGATCGACCCAGTGTCGGTGGGCGCCTCTTCGCCAGCGGAAACCGGCTCGATGAAGAGGTTCTCCGGCTTGACGCTGCCAGAGGCGGGCTCACCATGCGGCGGTTCTTCGGCGCCAGCGAGCAAGTCGTCGAATGCGAGTGGCGCCGCGGGCGCAGCACTTGGCGGGGGCGGCGGAGCATCGGCGCCGGTGGCTGCTGTGCCCGCTATCGGCGGAGGCGGCGCGTCATCACCGATCGCTGCAGTACCTGCCTTGGGCGGCGTCGACGGCAGCAGCGGAGTGGTCTGCACGGGCTCGACCAGCGGCGGCGGCGAGTAGGTGCTGCCCCCGCGCGGCTCGAAGTCGAGGCGCTCGACTTGCACACCCTCAATGCCCTCGGTCTCGATCACGGCTTCGCGGATTCCGCTCGCAGCCGCGGGCGAGACCGGTGCCTTGGGTGGCGGCGGCAGAAGAGGCTCGACCTCGACACCCTCGGTTTCGATCACCGCTTTGGGAATGTCACTCGGCGATGCAGGCGGGCTCGGGATGATCGCAGCCGCGAACTCCGCATCCAGATCGGTCGAGTGCAGAGGTACGTGCGGCACCTCGGGCTCGGGTTCTGGCATGACGTCCGGAATCGGTGCCGCATGCTCGGCTACGTGATCACCGACGTGTTCCGCGGCGGGCTCGGTCATCGCCGGAGCGGAGTCCCCGTAGTCGGCGTCGGCATCGTAATCCGGGCCGGGCGACCAGGTCGGGCTCGGTGCGGGAACATCCCACGCCGGCAGCTCGGGCGGCGCCTGAGCTTCCGGCGCGGCGGGCGGCTCGCTTTCGGCAGGCGCTGGCGCCTCGGGCAGCATCCCGTCTGGAATTGGCGCAGCCGGGGTTGGCGCCTCTGGCAGCGGAGTCTCGAATGCTGTCGCCTCGGGGGCATCCGCCGCTGGCGGCCACGCCGGCATGTCCGGCACATCAGCCGCAGGAGTCGCCTGCCAGTCCGCAGTGGCGGGCTCGGTGTGCTGGGTTGGCCATTCCGGGTACTCCGGCTCGGGTTCCACCGGCGACAGCGGCTGCGCGGTCTCGGCGGCCGCAGGCCACTGGGGCTCAGGTTCGGCGGCAGGAGCCGCAGGCCACTGCGGCTCGGCTTGCTCGGTCACCGGCCACTGGGGCTCGGCTTCTGCCGCTGCGGGCCATTGCGGCGCCTGCTCGGCGGGCGCGGGCCATTGCGGCTCAGGCTCCGCGGTAGGCCACTGGGGTTGCACCGGTTCAGCCGCCACGGGCCACTGCGATTCAGGGTCAGCCGCCACGGGCCACTGCGGCTCAGCATCTGCCGGCGCTTGCCATTGCGGCTCTTCGGCCGGTGCAGTCCATTGCGGCTCCGGCTGCTGTGCCGCCCCCGGCCACTGTGGCTCGGGCTCGGGCGAAACCGGATGCTGCGGTTCTCCGCCCCATTCGATCACCGGCGGTTCGTCTGAAGCGCCCGGGGCGACCGGCGTCACGGGAACAACGGGCGCTACTGGCTCGGCGGGGGGCATCCCGGCCTGCTGCTCCCACTCGCGCTGCGCGAGCGCTTCGGCCTCACGCTGCTTCAGTTGCTCCTCAAGCTGCTTGATCGCGTCGAGGGTGGAGCTGGCGTTCTGCCCGCCAGCATCGTCGATCGGGAACTGCGCGGCTTCGGGTGCAGGGCTCCAGATCTGGGGTTCCGGCTCGGCAGGCAGGCCCGCGGCCATCGCGTTGGCGAGCTCGTCATCATCGTGCGGAGCAGCATCCCCAGGCTGGGTGGGAACCGTTCCGGTTGGCGGGGTGAAGGTCGATCGGCGAGGACCCTCGGGCACTTGCGTCGGGTCGAAGAAGGTCTCGTCATAGACCTCGTCGTCGTCTGCCATGCAAGAAATACTATGGCGACACGCTGATCGAAGTCTGTTGCCGAGCCGCTTCGACGCGCCGCAATCCTCGGCCGGGCCGAACTCGAAACGCCGGCTGAGGGCATCCATTGAACGAATGTTGCGTGAATTTTGCTAGCAGTCCCCTGCCCATCGCTGGGTAACGCGTGTAACATTTCGTCATACAAGACTTCGCTACGGACTGGAGCGCGCTGACATGCAGATGAACATGATGTCCATGATGATGGACAGTTCGATGGGGATGATGGAGGGCATGGACATGCCCGCCATGCAGGAATTCATCGAGGCCTGTGCGGCGTGTGAACAGGCCTGCACGATATGTTCGGCGAGTTGCATGGGCATGGAGGGCATGGAGCGCTGCGCGAGCATGTGCCTCGACTGTGCCGACATGTGCGGCACCATGATGCGGATGATGCTCCGCCCCAAGGGCTACGAGATGAAGAGCATGACGGCGATGATGCAGGCCTGCATGACGATGTGCCTGGCTTGCGCCGAGAGCTGCACGATGCACGCCGAGATGAGCGAGCAGTGCCGAATGTGCGCCGAGGCGTGCCGTCAGATGGCCAAGGCCTGCGAGTCGATGATGACCTCGATGAAGGCGATGATGCCCGCGATGTGAGCGGGCTTTTTGCTTGTCTGAAGCGGTACTAGCTAGGCCTTTTCGACGACCACGTTGAAGCGCTCGGATCCCACGGCGAGCACGCCGTAGAGTCCGTGCACGGCAACCGGGTCGCCGGGCTTCAACTGAGTGCCGAGGTCGGCGTGGTTCCACACGGCAATGCGCGCCTGGTCATCGATCGTCGTCAGCTCGACCCAGCCATCCGCGGTGACCGCGTCCACGAGGGAGTCGCGCCACTGGCTCGGCGTCGCCGAAGCAAGACGAATCTGCATGAACCCCGTGCCGTGGCCCACCTCGGTGGCGCGGCACTCGTCAACGCCGGTGCAGGCGTGACTCGTGTAGGGAGCAGAAGGGTCGATGCGGGACATGCGTTTAAGGGTACGAAACGTTCCCGCGATCACCGAGGCCGCCCGTCATGCGACGCAACATTGCGGATGCCCCAGCACTAGGCTCACCCCGTGAGCACCGACACCAAGATCCGCGCGTGGATCGTGCTGTTTATCATCGGCCTGGCCGTCTCGGGCCTGACAGCCTTCCCGCTCGAGCCGGAGTTGCGGCTCGTCTCCGCGGTGCTGCACGCGACACCCGCGCCCACCATCGCCCCGGATTTCGTCTGGTGGATCGATCACGTGCGCGACGCGCTCATCGACACCAATAACAAGTACCCCTTCATGGCCTACGGCACCGACTGGTTGGCGTTCGCGCACGTCATGATCGCGATCGTCTTCGTCGGGCCCCTGCGCGACCCGATCCGAAACATCTGGGTGATTCAGTTCGGGATGATCGCTTGCGCGTGCGTCATCCCAGCGACGCTCATCACGGGAGCCGTGCGCGGCATCCCGATCGTATGGCAGCTGATCGACATGTCGTTCGGTGTGTTCGGCATCATCCCGCTGCTTATCGTCTACCGAGTCATCCGCAAGCTCGAGCGGGAGAAAGCCACGACCGCCGACCTGGTCGCCGCGTGGAGCTAGCGACGACCTGCGGCCGCCGCCGCGAATCGTGGGCCCTACCGGGCTCGAACCGATGACATCCACGGTGTAAACGTGGCGCTCTACCAACTGAGCTAAAGGCCCGTCGCCCGGCAACCCGGGACAACGCGGTTTTATCGTACAGGCATACACTTCGAGTGATGAACGCGAAGCAGCCACCCGCGGCGCGAATGGAGCACCGCTTTCCAGCACTCCTCCTCACCCTCGTTGTGCTCTCGCTCTACGTGGTGCTGCCCAACCCGGTCACGTTCCTGCCGCCCTGGTTGATCCCGCTCATCGCCCTCATCGTGCTCACCCCGATCGTGCTCGCCAATCCGCGCCGACTCAGCCGCGAGACGAGTTGGTCGCGCTGGGCCGGCGTAGCCTTCGCGGTGGGCCTTGCCACCCTCAACCAGGCCTACATCGTGCTCACGATCGTGCGACTCATCAACGGCAAACTCGACGGCCCGAGTGTGCTGCTCACCGCACTCGGCGTGTGGATCACCGACGTGATCGCATTCGCGCTCGTCTACTGGGAGATCGACAAGGGTGGCCCGGTCGCGCGTCGCATTGGGGGGCTTCGGGATGACGCGCAGCGAGACTTCCGATTCCCGCAGCAAGACGAGGACGACTATTCCGGCCCGCCCTGGCATCCGAGCTTCTTTGACTACGCCTACTTCTCACTGTCGAACATGATGGCGTTCAGTCCGACGGATGCGATGCCGCTCACTCTGCGCGCGAAAGGCCTCATGGCCTACCAGGCGCTCACCGGCTTCGTCATTCTCGCGCTCGTCATCTCGCGGGCTGTCAACATCCTGACCTAGGCCTCCCAGCAATACACTGCCTGCATGACCAATCTGACACCCAAGAACTGGCACGCCGATCACGCCGCGACTCTCACTCGCGGCCAGCGCGCCGCGGACATCATGCGCAACGGAATGGGCAGCTGGCCCTTCGTTCTGGGCTTCGTCGCGTTCATGGCCCTGTGGGCTTTCGTCAACACGATCGGGCCCACGTGGGACCGCTATCCGTTCATCCTGCTCAATTTATTTCTGAGCATGCTCGCGGGGCTGCAGGGAGCCATCCTGCTCATTGCCGCGAAGCGACAGGATGCCCTGGCCGCAGCCCTATCGCAGCACGACTACGACACCAACGTGGCGGCGAAGAAAGACATCGAGATTCTGCTGGAGATCAATAGGAAGCAGCTCGTGATCATTCAGGAGCTGCAGCAGATCCTCAAGAAGGAGAAGGTTTAGACCCGAACGGCGTGCAGGTCGGCGATAGCCGCCTTGTAGGCGCCGAGCGAGCGCGGCGCGCCCGGCTCGGTGATGAAGCTTGAGCGGATCATCCCATCGACGTCGATGAGGAAAGTGGCCCGGGTCGCGAAGCCCTTATCGGCGAGGAAGACGCCGTACTCCTTGGCGACATCGCCGTGCGGCCAGAAGTCTGCGAGCAGGGTGAAGTTGTAGCCCTCGCGCTCGGCGAATGCGCGCAGGGTCGCCTTCGAGTCCACCGAGATGCCCATGAGCTCGACTCCGGCGGCGCGGAAGAGATTCAGATTGTCACGAAGGGCGCAGAGTTCAGTCGTGCAGGTGCTGGAGAAGGCGAGGGGAAAGAAGACCAGTGCGACGGCTTTCTTGCCGCGAAATTCGCTGAGTCGAACGTGCTCGCCGAACTGGTTGGGCAGTTCGAAGTCGGGCGCTTTGGTGTCATTGGCGAGAGCCATGCGGGAGTTCCTTCCGGGTCGAACCCGATAGCGGGACAACCCGAAGGGAAATCATACGCTCGAACCCTCGGATTGGGGTGCAGCAGGGACCAACTAGCGAATCCACACCATGAACCCGACAACTAGAATCGTCGAGTGCAGTAGATAAGAGCACAGTCGCACAACCTTCTCCATAAGAAAGAGGTCAACGGTGACGGTAAACGACCAGGACCCGTATTCGGTGAACCACATCGATTCGGACCCGGAAGAGACCGCCGAGTGGAACGAATCGCTCGATGCTCTCGTCGCAGCGCAAGGACACGAGCGCGGACGCGAGATCATGTTGAGCCTGCTCAAGCGATCCAAGGATCTGCACCTCGGTGTGCCGATGGTGCCGACCACGGATTACTTGAACACGATCGCCCCGGAGAACGAGCCCGAGTTTCCCGGCAACGAGGAGATCGAGCGCAAGTACCGGGCCTGGATCCGCTGGAACGCCGCGATCACGGTGCATCGTGCCCAGCGCCCCGGCGTCGGCGTCGGTGGTCACATCTCGACCTACGCGTCATCCGCCGCACTTTATGAAGTCGGCCAAAACCACTTCTTCCACGGAGCAGACCACGCGGGCGGCGCCGACCAGATCTTCTACCAGGGCCACGCATCTCCCGGCATGTATGCCCGCGCTTTTCTCGAGGGCCGCATCAGCGAAGAGCAGCTCAAGGGGTTCCGCCAAGAGAAGTCGCACCCCTCCGGTGGCGTTTCGAGCTACCCGCACCCGCGGCTCATGCCCGACTTCTGGCAGTTCCCGACCGTCTCGATGGGCCTCGGCCCGATCAACGCGATCTACCAGGCGCAGTCCAACCGCTACCTGACCAACCGCGGCATCTCGGATGCGTCCGAGCAGCAAGTGTGGGCCTTCCTCGGCGACGGCGAGATGGACGAGGTGGAAAGCCGCGGCGCCCTGCAGCTCGCCGCCAACGACGGTCTCGATAACCTCAACTTCGTCGTCAACTGCAACCTGCAGCGACTCGACGGCCCGGTGCGAGGCAACGGCAAGATCATCCAGGAGCTGGAGAGCTTCTTCCGCGGCGCCGGCTGGAACGTGATCAAGGTGATCTGGGGCCGCGAATGGGATGAACTGCTCGCGCACGACGACGAAGGCGCGTTGCGCGACTTGATGAACCGCACGCCCGACGGCGACTACCAGACGTACAAGGCGGAGAACGGCGCCTTCGTGCGCGAGAACTTCTTTGGCCGCGATCCGCGCACCGCCGCCATGGTCAAGGACTACACCGACGACCAGATCTGGGGTCTCAAGCGCGGTGGGCACGACTACCGCAAGATCTACGCGGCCTTCAAGGCGGCATCCGAGCACAAGGGCCAGCCGACGGTCATCCTCGCGAAGACGGTGAAGGGCTACGGCCTCGGCCCGTCGTTCGAGGGACGCAACGCGACCCACCAGATGAAGAAGCTCACGCTCGACAACCTCAAGCAGTTCCGCGATGTCATGCACATTCCGATAACGGATGCTGTGCTCGAGGCGGACCCCTACGAGCCGCCGTTCTACCACCCAGGCCCCGACGACGAGGCGATTCAGTACCTGCACGAGCGCCGTCGCGAGCTCGGCGGGTACCTGCCGGAGCGCCGCTCGAAGTACACCCAACTGACGCTGCCGAACGACGAGCTCTACGCCGAGAACACGAAGGGATCCGGTAAGCAGCCGATCGCCTCGACGATGGCGTTCGCGCGACTGCTCAAAGATCTGCTGAAAGACGCCGGTATCGGCAATCGCATTGTGCCGATCATCCCGGATGAAGCGCGCACCTTCGGTATGGACGGCTACTTCCGCACCTCGAAGATCTACAACCCGCAAGGGCAGAAATACACCGCGGTCGACCGCGAGCAGCTGAACCCCTACCTGGAGAGCCCGCAAGGGCAGATCGTGCACGTCGGCATCAACGAGGCGGGCGCCTTCGCCGCCTTCACCGCCGCGGGCACCTCCTATGCGACCCACGGCGAGCCGCTGATTCCGGTGTACGTGTTCTACTCGATGTTCGGCTTCCAGCGCACCGGCGATGCCATGTGGGCCGCGGGCGACCAGATGGCCCGCGGCTTCATCATGGGCGCGACCGCCGGTCGCACCACCCTGACCGGTGAGGGCCTGCAGCACGCGGACGGCCACTCGCTGCTCCTGGCCTCGACCAACCCGGCGGTCGTCAACTACGACGCGGCGTACGGCTACGAGATCGCGCACATCATGCGATCCGGCATCGAGCGGATGTACGGCGGCAGTCACCCGAATCCCAACGTGATGTACTACCTCACGATCTACAACGAGCCGATCGTTCAGCCGGCCGAGCCGGAGAACCTCGATATCGAGGGTGTCGTCAAGGGCATCTACCTGCTGAACCGCTCGGAGAAGCAGGGCACACCGCGGGCGCAACTGCTCGCATCCGGAGTCGGTGTGCCGTGGGTTCTTGAGGCACAGCAGTTGCTCGCCGAGGACTGGGGCGTCGCCGCGGATGTCTGGTCGGTGACCTCCTGGACGGAGCTGCGCCGCGAGGGCATCGCCGCCGAGGAGCACAACTTCTTGCACCCCGAGGCCGAGACGCGCGTTCCGTACCTCACGCAGAAGCTCACCGGTGCCGAGGGGCCGTTCGTGGCCGTCTCCGACTTCTCGCACGCGATTCCCGACCAGATTCGCCAGTTCGTGCCGGGTCACTACGCGACGCTCGGTGCCGACGACTTCGGCTTCTCCGACACGCGCGCTGCGGCCCGCCGTTACTTCAAGATCGATAGCCACTCCGTGGTCGTGCGAACCCTGGAGTCGCTCGCGAAGCAGGGGCTCGTTGACCCGTCGCTCGCGGCGCAGGCCATCCAGAAGTACGCGCTCCTAGACGTCTCGGCCGGTACGACAGGATCGGCCGGCGGCGAGAGCTAGGCCCCGGCGCGGTGCAGAGAACCAAAGAGCAAACGCTCGCGTGGCTCAGAACGATCTCGGGTGAACTAGCGACCGCGACGATCAAGCAGCTCGAAGAGACGCTGCCCTGGTATGGCGATATGCCGCCAGCGCGGCGCTCGGCGGTCGGTCTCGTCGCGCAAGCGGGCATCACGAGCTTCATCAGTTGGTTCGAAGACCCCTCGTCGACCCCCTGGATTGCCGCGGATGTCTTCGGTGCCGCCCCGCGCGAGCTCTTGCGCTCGGTCTCGCTGCAGCAGACCCTCCAGCTGATCCGCATCACCGTGGAGGTCGTCGAGGCCCGGGTGATGGACGACGGCGACCAGGTGTTCCGCGAGGCGATCCTGCTCTACTCGCGCGAGATCGCCTTCGCTGCGGCCGACGTCTATGCGCGCGCCGCCGAAGCGCGAGGACTCTGGGATGCCCGGCTCGAGGCACTCGTCGTCGACTCGATCCTCAGCGGCGAGCATGACCCCGAGCTGCCGAGCCGTATCGCGGCGCTCGGCTGGAACGGGCACGGCGAAGTGTGCGTGCTCGTCGGTACCGCGCCCAAACAACTCGATGTCGACCAGTTGCGCCGAACCGCGCGCAACGTCGACGCGGACTTGCTCGTCGGGGTGCAGGGCAGTCGCCTCGTGCTCGTGATCGGTCGCGCAACCCCGACGCAAACCGACGGCAGCGAGCCGCTTCCCTTCCCCGCGATCGCGCAGAAGCTCGAGTCCAGTTTTGGCGAGGGTCACCTCGTGCTCGGGCCGGAAGTACCCTCGCTCGTTGAGGCCTCGACGAGTGCCAAGGCGGCGCTCGCTGGGTTCGCCGTTGCCCGGTCGTGGCGAAACGCCCCGCGGCCGACGCTCGCTGACGATCTACTGCCTGAGCGCGCATTCGCGGGCGACCCGCTCGCGCGCAAGACGCTCATCGAACGCATCTACCTTCCGCTGCAGGCCCATTCCACCGACCTGCTCGCGACCCTGTGGTGCTACCTGGACAACGGCCGCTCGCTCGAGGCGACCGCGCGCGAACTCTTCGTGCACCCCAACACCGTGCGCTACCGCCTCAAGCGCGTGAGCGACGTGATCGGATGGGATGCGACCGGTGCCCGCGAGGCGCTGATTCTGCAAGCCGCGCTGATTGTGGGGGCGATCGCGGAGCCCGACACGGTGCGCAGGCCCTAGCCCGGGCATCCCGAACCGCGGTCTTGAACGCAATCGACAACGAATCGGGCGATTCTTGGGGGGATGCTCCAGCCGTTCGCCGCCGATCGTTGGCAGACTAGTCAGGTGATTGTCGTCGTTGCGCCCGGTCAGGGCTCCCAAACTCCCGGTTTTCTCGAACCCTGGCTCGCGGAGAGCGCGCTTCGCGATCACCTCGGCGCCCTCTCGGATGCTGCGGGCATCGACCTCGTCGCGCACGGCACAACGAGCGACGCCGACACCATCCGCGATACGAAGGTCGCCCAGCCGCTCATCGTTGCCGCGAGCCTGATGACCGCGGCCGCTGTGCTTAGCGAGGGACGCCGCTCTCACGTCGACGGCGTCGCGGGCCACTCGGTCGGTGAGGTTGCCGCAGCCGCGATCGCCGGCATTCTGAGCGAGACGGATGCGATGCGCCTTGTTGCCGAACGCGGACGCGCGATGGCGGATGCCGCTGCCCTCGAGACCACGGGCATGTCCGCGGTCATCGGCGGCGACGAGGCCGAGCTGCTCGCGCGACTCGCCGAGCTGGGCCTCCAGCCCGCGAACTTCAACGGCGGCGGGCAAATCGTGGTCGCCGGAGCGACCGACGCCCTCGCGCAACTCGCGGAGAACCCCGTCGCGGGCACCCGGGTCATCCCGCTGCAGGTTGCTGGCGCGTTCCACACCCGCTACATGCAGCCCGCGGTCTCGCACCTCGAAGACTTCGCGGCCGGCCTGGAGAAGAACGAGCCGACCCTGCCGATCTGGACCAACCGAGACGGCTCGCGCGTAGAAAGCGGCGCGCACTACATCGACCTTCTCGTCGGCCAGGTGTCGTCCCCTGTACGGTGGGACCTGACCATGGAGTCGTTCGCAGCGGCAGGCGTCACCGGCATTGTCGAACTCGCTCCCGCTGGTGCTCTCGTCGGCCTCGCCAAACGTGCGCTCAAGGGCGTACCGGCGGTGGCCGTGAAGACACCGGATGACTTGGCCGCCGCTATTGACCTGATCGACGGGAACGCATGAACAAGCCCACCCTCACGCAAGCGTACGGCTCCGAGTTCACCCGAATTCTCGGGCTCGGCGCGGCCCGCGGTGAACTCGTCGTCTCGAACGACGACATCGCCGGTCCCATCGACTCGAGCGATGAGTGGATCCAGCAGCGCACGGGCGTGATCGAGCGCCGGCGCGCGCCCAAGGGGGTCGACGCCGTCGACCTCGCCGAGAGCGCGGCCAACGAAGCACTGAAGGCTGCGGGCATCCGCGGCGACCAGCTCGGTGCCGTGCTCGTCTCCACCATCAGCAACGTTGCCGTGACCCCGTCGATGGCGGCGCAGCTCGCCGACCGCATCGGTGCGACCCCCGCTCCGGCCTACGACATCAGCGCCGCTTGCGCCGGCTACACCTACGGAATCGCCCAGGCGGATGCCCTGATCCGCAGCGGCGCGGCCGAGTACGTGCTCGTGGTCGGCGCCGAGAAGCTCTCGCAGTACGCGAAACCGACCGACCGCACCATCTCGTTCCTGCTCGGCGATGGCGCCGGCGCTGCCGTCGTCGGCCCGAGCGACTTCCCTGGAATCTCAGCCACGGTCTGGGGTTCCGACGGCTCCAAGTGGGACGCAGTCGGAATGGATGCCACTTTCGAGCAGTACCGCGACGGTGCCGAGTGGCCGATGCTGCGCCAAGAAGGCCAAACCGTGTTCCGCTGGGCGGTGTGGGACATGGCCAAGGTTGCCAAGCAAGCGCTTGAAGCAGCCGGCATCGAGGCGAAAGACCTCGCCGCGTTCATCCCGCACCAGGCCAATATGCGCATCATCGACGAGTTCGCCAAGCAACTGAAGCTGCCCGAGTCCGTCGTGATCGCACGCGACATCGCCCACACTGGCAACACCTCGGCAGCGTCGATCCCGCTCGCGACGCACGCGCTGCTCGCCGAGCATCCGGAACTCAGCGGCGGCCTCGCGCTCCAGATCGGCTTCGGAGCCGGCCTGGTGTACGGCGCCCAGGTTGTTGTCCTCCCCTAAACTAACTACCGGTCTCAATCACATCCACAAGGAGAAACACATGGCATTGTCCACCGAAGAAGTCCTCGCCGGTCTGGCCGAGCTGATCTACGACGAAACCAGCACGCCGACGGATAGCGTTCAGCTGGACAAGTCGTTCACGGATGACCTCGATATCGACTCGATCTCGATGATGACCATCGTCGTCAACGCTGAAGAGAAGTTCGACGTGAAGATTCCCGACGAAGAGGTCAAGAACCTCAAGACGGTTGGCGACGCAGTCAACTTCATCACCAACGCACAAGGCTAATCAGTGTGCTGGGGGCCAGCCTCGGCATTCGCCGGGCTGGCCACAGCACGAAGTGTTAACCGAACAGGATTGTTGAATGGGACCGAAGAAAATTGTCGTCACCGGTATCGGCGCGACGACCCCGCTAGGCGGAACTGCCCCTGAGTCATGGGATGCCCTGCTCGCCGGTGAATCCGGCGTGCACACCCTTGATTACGGCTGGGTAGCCGAGTACGGCCTGCCGGTCACGTTCGCCGCCGAGGCGAAGGTGCGGCCCGAGGAAGTGCTCGAGCGGGTCGAAAGCAAGCGCCTCGACCCGTCCAGCCAGTTCGCCCTCATCTCTGCTCGCGAAGCCTGGGCGGATGCCGGATCTCCCGACATCGACCCGGTGCGCATCGGCGTCGACTACTCGACCGGCATCGGCGGTCTCTGGACCCTTCTGGAGGCGTGGGACACGCTCAAGGAGAAGGGCGCGCGACGCGTGCTTCCGATGACGATCCCAATGCTCATGCCGAACGCCGCCGCTGCTGCGATCAGCATGTCGATTCCGTCCCGTGCCTTCGCCCGCACCGACGTCTCGGCCTGCGCGTCGAGCACTGAGGCGATCGCGAACGCCTATGACCATCTGCAGCTCGGGCTCGCGGATGTCGTCATCGCCGGCGGCACCGAATCGGTCGTGCACCCGCTGCCGATCGCTGCGTTCGCCGCCATGCAGGCCCTGTCGAAGCGCAATGACAGCCCCGAGACGGCATCCCGCCCCTATGACGTGACTCGCGACGGATTCGTGCTCGGCGAGGGCGCGGGCACGATCGTGCTCGAGACCGAGGAACACGCCCTCGCGCGCGGTGCCCGCATCTACGCGGAACTCGCCGGCGGCTCGGTCACGAGCGACTCCTACCACATCACCGCCCCCGACCCGGAAGGTTCAGCCGCGGCTCGGGCAATGATCGCGGCAATCGAACAGGCCGGGGCGAAGCCCACGGATGTCTCGCACATCAACGCGCACGCGACGAGCACCCCGGTCGGCGACATTGCCGAGTACCACGCACTGCAGCGCGTGTTCGGCGATCACTTGCCGAACATCCCGGTCTCGGCGACAAAGGCGGCAACCGGCCACCTGCTCGGCGGCACCGGTGCGCTCGAGGCGATCTTCACGATCCTCGCGATGTACCACCGCACTGCGCCGACGACGATCAACCTCGAGAATCAAGACCCGGAGATTCCGCTCGACGTGGTCACCTCACCGAGGCCGCTCGGCGACGGACCGCTGCTCGCGCTGAGCAACTCGTTCGGGTTCGGCGGCCACAACGCGGTCGCGGCGTTCCGGAGCTACAGCTAAGAAGTTCTAACCCACGTTGTGCAGCCACACGACGGCGGAGTCTTCGCCAGCGTGCCTGAACGCGTCGAGTTCGTCGTCCCAGGCCTGCCCAAGGGCGATTCGAAGCTCGCGGTGCAGTTCGATCGCGTCGGCACCCGCAGTTTCCATGGCGTAGCGGATGCGATCCTCGGGAATCACCAGGTTTCCGACCGTGTCGGTCTGACCGAAGAAGATGCCGAGGTCGGGGGTGTGCATCCAGCGGCTGCCGTCGGTGCCGAGGCCTGCATCCTCAGTCACTTCATAGCGCAGGTGATCCCAGCCGCGCAGAGCGGATGCCAGTTTCGCGCCCGTGCCGCGCTCGGCCTCCCAGTAGTACTCGGTGCGCTGGGAGTTTTTGATGAGGGCCTGCGGCGTCCACTCGAAGTTGACGGCGCGACCGAGAACGCTGCCGACCGCCCATTCGAGGTGCGGGCACAGCGCGCGAGGAGCGGAGTGCACGTATAGCACTCCGCAAGCGTTTGGTGCAGTCACGATTTCTCCGTTCGGTTGGGTGCGACTTCCCCATCGACCCAGGTACGGATTACGTGACGTGTTGAATTGTGCGGCGAGCCGCTGTCCCCCATTATTGCCGACCACGCGAGGTAATCACAAGGGTGTGATTCGACCTGCGCCCCCGGGAGCAGGCCGCTCGCGCGCCTGCTCACTCGTGCAGCAGTGGACCGTCTTTCTTCAGAACGTTCTTCTCGCCCGCCTCGACCGCGACCGCGAAACGGTTCTGTTTCGGGGGCATCGGGCAGTTGAAGCTGTAGCTGAAAGCGCACGGGGGCAGCACTGCGAGGTTGAAGTCGAGCAGGATCGTGCCATCCGGTGCGGGCGCGACGAAGAGAAACCGCCCGACGCTATAGGTGTCGACACCGTTCGTCGTATCCGCGAATACGAGCTGAAGAGCCCGGCCCGACTTGAAGGCCGCGAGGTTGTAGTCGACCCCGTCTTTGGTAAAGGTGATCTCGCCCGGAATCACCTGCTCCTTGGTCTTGCCGTTGTCTTTGAGGTGCTCGAAGCCCATCGTGGTGCCCTCGGGGTGCTCCGTGAACGCAGCCGTGATCACCCAGTCCGGGTTGTAGGGGTAGGCGTCGATGCCGCCGAATTCGCGGATGCCCTCCGAGTTCGCATCCCACACGCGAAGCGCATAGACGCCATCGTCGCCGGCGATCACGAAACCGCTGACCGTGTCGCTGAAAGTGATCTCGCTTGGCGAAGCATCATCCTTCCCGCGCACCACGGCCTCGCCGTCGACGAGCACGCCGTCGACCACAATGTTGTCGGATGCCGCTGCTTTGACCGTCAACCCGGACTCGCCCTTGGCGCGCGGCGCCCAGACTCCCGGAACACCGTAGATGGTCTGCTCAGAATCCACCCACTGTGTTGCGACGAGGGCGAGGCTGCCTTTCGGCTGCACGACCGACTCTTCGCGGCGGGAACGGAACCGGGCGAGAAGCTCGGCTGGGGATTGTTCGGCCGGGGATTGTTCTGTCGCGGTATCAGTGGCGGTGTCGGTCATCCCTCTATTCTGCCGACAATCACCGACAAACCCGCGAGGCCGACCATGTGGCGGACATCAGCAGGCGTCGGTGCCGTAATAGAACTCGGGCGCAACAACCTCCGTGACAACCCCATCCTCTTCGAACGCGAGCGCGCCCCAGCGTTCGAACTCGTCTGCGTGCGGATTCTGCACGTCGTACCTAACGCCGCCGCCGTCCGGGACGACGATGGCATCTGGGATGTTCGCGTCCATCTCGGCAACGGTCGAACCGATGTGCTGTTCATTGGAGGTGAACAGCTGGGCGTTACCCGACTCAGTTCCGGTCAGATCCACGGAAAAGGCCGGGTTTCCTGCGGCGGTAAGGACGGGAGGTGATACCAGCTCCAGTCCGTCCCATTTGTACTCGGTGAAGGCGCCCAGACACGGAGACGCGGGGTCCAGTGGATGGTGAACCACTGTCGGGGCAACCCCGATCGCGTCGGTCAGGTCCGCGACGGCGGTTGCGACATCGGTCGTGTATGGGATCTCGGTGGTCTCGCTGGAATTCAGATCGCCGACGACGATCTTGCCCCCTTCGATGATCACAGTCGGGGAGGCGATACTCGGAGCGGGACTCTCCGTCGCAGTCGACGTAGCAGGCGTGGCGCTCGGAGGAGTCGGAGCAGGACGACACGAGGTGAGGGAGACCGCAGTGAGCGCCGCGATGGCGCCAATGCCTACGAGTCTGGATGCTCGCTTCATGCGCACAGCATATTGGCTAGGTTCTCTCGCAATCAATGGAGTTCTCATACTCACACGACGCACGACGCCTCCTATTCGGTTGACACAGTGGAGATTCAGCAGTCGCCGTAGAAATATTGCGGCGCAAGAATGTCGGTGACGACTCCGTGCGGGGCGAGCGCGATCGCGCCCCAGCCGTTCGCCGTGTCTTCGTCGGGGTTCTGCACGCTGTAGAAGACTCGGGTTGCGCCGTCACCGCTAAAGGTGAAGGCATCCGGAACATTCGCTTGCATCTCTGCGACCGTCGAACCAACGTGCTGGCCATTGGAGGTCTGCAACGCGACACCACCGGCTGAGGTTGCAGCCGTCACACGGGCCGAAAATTGCGTGTCATCCGGCTTGCTCGCAGCGGGCGATCGCAGTTCGAGGCCGTCCCAATCGTAGGCAGTGTAATTGGCATCGCATCCGTCTGGGGAAGCGGTGTGGTTCGTGATGGTGGGCTGCACCCCGGTCGCATCGCTCAGCGCTGCCACGGCCAGGCGCACATCCACGGAGTATGGGATGTCGGTTACCTCGAGCGAGTGGGGATCCGGCACTGCAATCGTGCCGCCCTCGACAGTGACGACGAGGGACGAGGTAGATGTCGGACTCGGTGTGGCCGTTGGGGCGGGCGCGCAAGAGGCGAGGGATGCGCAGGCGATCAGCGCGAAGGCCACAACGAGCACCAGAGCGCGACCGCTGCGCTCGCGACTCAACACTCGGTGCCGCCCTGGAACTCGTTGGGCGCAAGGATCAAAAACGCCTTGCCGCTATCGGCGACAGCGGTCACACCCCACTGCTGTGACTGCGGGTCTTCGGGGTCTTGCACATCGAAGAAGACATCCGTGCCACTGTCGGCAATGTGGAAGATGCGGGCATCCGGAATCGCTGCGTCCATTTCTGCGGGCGTCGAGCCGATATGTTGGCCGTTCAACGTTTCGACCGTGATGCCGCCGGTAGTCTTCGTGCCAGTGAGTCGACCACCGAATTTGGCATCGCCCGCCGTGGGGAAGAAGCCGGGGTCGTCGAACTTGATGCCGCCCCAGTCGTAAGTCGTTCTGGCTGGATCGCAAGCGCCATTGTCGGGCGTGCTGGTGATTACGGGATCTTCCCCGATCGCGTCGCTGAACATGGAGACGGCGGTCGCGATGTCAGTCGAATACAGCACTTCGAGAATCAGGCCGTCGTCTGAGTTCACGCTCACGCCTTTGCCATCGAGAATGATCTTCGAGGGCGGCGCTGGCGTCGGCGTCGCGCTCGGGGTTTCGGATGCCGTCGGAACCGGCACGGGTTCCTTCGCACAAGCCCCGAGAGAAACGGATGCGATCAGGGCGACAGCGGCGACAGTGGCGAATCGAGTGCGAGACATGTCCAAACCCTAGTGGCCGCAGGGCCTTGGATGGCTATTTTCTTGGCGGGAGCGGCAACCACTGGGGCTCGCTACTGCCCCACGGCACCGCCGGGGTCATCCACTCGGTCGGCCCGCCGTCATAGTGCGGCGCGGATGCCGCCGTCGTCACCTCGCCGCGCGTCACGACTGTCGGCTCCCACGCATCAAAGGGCTCGTGTGGCGGTTGCACCGAACCGAGCAACTCCTGCGCGATTCGCGCGAGGGAGGTCTCGACGAGCCACGAGCCGCCTTCATCGATCGTGTGGCGCAGTGCGGTGGTGATTCCGGCAGCGAGCAGATAGCCGGCGGAATGGTCGAGCGCTTGAGCCGGCAGTGCGCCTGGTCGCTCGGAATCCGGGCTTTCAGCCCACGAGATACCGGTCGCGGCCTGAACGATGCTGTCAAACCCGCGGCGCTCGGCGAATGGTCCCTCGCTCCCCCACGCGCTGAGGCGCGCCACGACGATGCCGGGCCTGCGCTCGGCGAGCGCGTCGGGCGACAGCCCGTAACGATCGAGCGAACCGGGCCGGTAGCCGGTCACGACGACATCCGCGGTCTTCAGCAGCCGATCGAACAGCTTGAAGTCGGTGTCGAGATCGATGATCGCCGATCGCTTGCCCGTCCCAGAATCGAGGTGCTGCCAGGGGATCTCCGGATGCCGCGGCGAGTCCACACGCAGAACGTCGGCGCCCCACAGAGCCAGGGTTCGTGTCGCGACGGGGCCGGCGATCACCCGAGAGAGGTCGAGCACTCGCACGCGGCGGGCGGGGGCATCCATCTCCGTACTCCCGCGTTCTGCCGGCGGCGCCTCGCCCATCTTGGTCAGCGAGATGAGCGGTCGCTCGGCAACGATCGCAGCATGCGGATGCTCGCGCCACTCGCTCTTGCTGCGCACGGCCACGGCGATGCCACCGCGCTCGGCGACGACGTCCTCGATCTCCTGGGCGGTGCGAGCATGCAGGTGCCGGAGTAGTTCGTCGGCGGTGGTCGACGACGAAAGGCCCAACGCCTCCAGGAGCCGGTCGCGGTGGTGCGGGTAGTTGGCGTGGGTGCGAACCCAGCCATCGGAGGTGGGCCAGAACCCGGAGAGTTCGGCCCAGACATCCGCTGGCTCGCCCGCGAGTCTGAAGTGTTTCTCGCTCGTGACCGCCGTGGTGATGCGCGCCGGGTCGAGTTCGACGAGGGGCGCTGCGGAGCCCGCGCGACGAGCGACGAGCAGCCCCGCGGAGAGGGAGGCCGCAGCGATTGCGTCGTGCACGAGTGGGCCGACGGCGAGGGTCGATTCGAGCGGAACCAGAGCGCTCTGGTCCCTCACGAGGGCAAGGGCGGAGGGGTCTTCGCCCAGAGCCTGCCATGCGGCAGTCAGGATGCTCATGCCTTCAGATTCTCACGTCGCGCTACATTTTGACTATGAGTGGGCTGCGCAATGTCGGCGTGCGGGCTGCGCTCGCATCGGCGGTGCTGTTCGGCGCGGGCACCCCGATCGCGAAACTGCTGCTCGACAGCGTGGCGCCCTGGCTGCTGGCCGGGCTGCTCTATCTGGGGTCGGGCTTGGGCCTCGCTCTATACCGCCTGATCAGACGCTCTGCGCGAGTGCGACTGAGCCGAGCCGACCTCTTGCCGCTCGCCGGGGCGATCCTGTTCGGCGGCATCATCGGGCCGGTGCTGCTCATGGTGGGACTGGTCGGGGCGCCCGCATCCGGAGCATCCCTCCTTCTCAACGCAGAAGCGGTATTCACAGTGCTGCTTGCCTGGTTCGTGTTCCGCGAGAACTTCGATGCCCGCGTCGTGCTCGGCATGCTCGCGATTGTGGCGGGCGCCGTGGTGCTTGCCTGGCCGGGCGCGGCCGAGTTCAACGGCATCCTCCCGGCGCTCGCGATTCTCGGAGCCTGCCTCGCCTGGGCCGTCGACAACAACCTGACCCGCAAGGTCGCTCTGACGGATGCCACCTGGCTCGCCGCGGTGAAAGGTCTCGTCGCCGGCCCGACCAACCTCGTGCTCGCGTTCGCTCTCGGCGCCCAACTGCCGCCACTACTCAACGTCGGTGCCGCAATGCTCGTGGGCCTCGCCGCATACGGCGTGAGCCTCGTGCTGTTCATTATCGCGCTGCGCCACATCGGTGCCGCTCGCGCGGGTGCCTATTTCTCAGTGGCGCCGTTCTTCGGAGCGGTTCTCGCCGTCGCTCTCGGCGACCCGATCAGCGTTGCGCTCGTTGTTGCCGCTGCGCTCATGGCTGTCGGGGTGTGGCTGCATCTCACCGAGCGGCACTCGCACGAGCACACCCACGCCGATGGAACCACCCATACCCACCCGCACTACCCCGACGCAGAGCATCGGCACGAGCACCCGCGCGAGTCGTAGTTTCACGCAGCTGCGCGACCTGACGTAAGTTGGCCCCATGTGCGGACGTTTCGCAATGGATGACTCGACCAACGAGTTGCTCGAGGAGCTCGTCGCCGAGCATGGCATGGGGGTGCTCAAGGACTGGCAGAAGCACTGGCCGCCCAACTACAACGTCGCCCCGACTCAGGATGTGCCGGTCGTCGCCTCGCACGACGGGGTGCGCACGATCGAGTCGGTGCGCTGGGGAATGGTCGCCCCCTTCGCCAAGACGTTCGCTGGCAAACCCGTGATCAACGCGCGCATCGAGACGGTCGCGACGAACGGCATGTTCAAGCAACCGTTCCTCGCCCACCGCGTCGTGGTCGCCGCGCTGGGCTACTACGAGTGGGAGGAGTGCCCCGACGGCAAGCAGCCCTACTTCGTGCGCGTTCCCGGCGAACCGCTCGCGCTCGCCGGCATCGTGCGGCGGTGGCGCGACCCGGCGTTGCCCGCGGACGACCCTGACAGCATCCGTCTCTCGATGGCGATTCTCACCATGGACGCCCATGTCGTGCCAGGCGAGGTGCACGATCGCGAGCCCGCTTTTTTGACTCCGGATGCCGTCAACCACTGGCTTGGCGACGACCTGCACCCCGAGCAACTGCTCGACATGCTCAGGCACTCATCGGAGGCGGTGTCGCACGAGATCGAGTACTACGAGGTCTCGCGCTCAGTGAACAAGGTGGAGAAGTCGCGAGGCGTGCCGAACGATGGGCCGGAGCTAATCGAGCGGGTTGGGTGAGGGCGCGGATCTGCTTACGTCGCTAGAGTGTGCGACGTGGATGAGGATCTCGAGCGTTATCTGTCGCTTGTGCGAGTCTTTCCCGACTGCGCAGAGACCGTCATTTGGTTTGCGCCTGGGCCGGTGCCCTATGACATAGCTTGTGTGAGCAACGAGTTGCGGGACGCGATGAATGCGTGGGAAACGGCCTGGGAGCGCGAGATCAGCGACGAACGCACCTTCCCCTCACCCGAAATCGCACACGAACTAGCAACCGAAGGTCGACGCGTCGCCGAGTGGCTGTCTGCCGAGCTCGGCGACTCATTCGATGTTGAACTGAGGGTCAGTGATACCAGATATGGGCATCAATTGATTCGAGGTACCGGCGCGGGCAGCAACCCGAGGGCCGTGGCTGCATTTCGCGAGATGGCCAGGGCGCACAGGGCGAGGCACGACGAGCTCGAGGGCCTTCGATCTCAGGGCGTCGAGTTCGGGTGGTTCGCCCATCCCCCTGGCTCAAGTAGTAGGGCGGACGGGACTTGAACCCGTGACCGACGGATTATGAGTCCGCTGCTCTAACCAGCTGAGCTACCGCCCCGTGCCCGCGAAGCGGGCGGGTTCCACGATACAGGGCGGGGCCTGTGACGTGAGGGTGCGGGATGTGGCGGCGTGGGCATCCGGCGCCTTTGATCGAGGCTGTTGCCGAGCGCCCAACAGTCGTAGCGTTGTGACATGAATTTCGACCCAAACAATCTGCCTTTCGACGCCGTGTGGATTCCCGTGATTATCGCGCTCGCGATCTGGTCGGGAATCTGGAAGGCGATCGGGCTGTATCGCGCCGGCGCTGATCGGAGCGTCGGCTGGTTCATCGTGATGTTCATTCTGAACACGGTGGGCATTCTCGAGATCATCTACATTTTCGCCGTCAGTCGCCCGAGGCGGGACAGCGCAACGCACGCTCGCGCCTAACCTCGACGCGCGGGCTAGAAGGGCGGTGGGTCCGCGTTGCGGATCGCGCCGGTTGGGCTGGTCCATTGCAGCCCAGTTGCCGTGTGCTCGGCATTCCAGTTGCTGTTGTGTTTGAGACGATGGTGGCCACGGCAGAGGTGGGCGAGGTTGCCCGCCCGGGTGGGGCCGCCGTGCTCCCACGCGATCGTGTGGTCGATGTCGCACTCAGCGGAGCGACGACCGCAGCCGGGGAACGTGCACGTCGGTTGCGAGACCGCGAGCCAGCGTTTCAGGTCGGCGGGCACCCGGTAGTGGGTGCGGTCGACATCGAGCACGGTCGAACTGATCGGGTGCGTGAGAATGCGGATGAACGAGGGCGCGTGCGCTGCGAGCATCCGCGCGGTGTCGGCATCGATCGGTCCATAGCCATCGAGGATGCCCGGCTCCTCGTCTCGCCCGAGCAAAGTCATCACGGGCACGGTCACCGCAACTGACACGCTGGCTCCAGTGCCGGCGCCTTCGCCGCAGGCGCCGAGCACTCCTGCGAGAAGGTCGCCCACGACATCCGCCCGCAGTTGGGCGAGCGTTCGGGTCTCGTCGGGTTGGGAGACGAGACCCGCTGCGAGTCGGTCTACGTGGACGATGGCACGCTGTCCGACATCCGCGGGAAGATACGCGCCGAACCAGCACATGCCATCGATGTCGCCATCGAGCCACACGCGGCGCTCTGCGGCTCGGGCCTGGTGCCGCTCGATCGCCTGCCGAGGTTGCACTCGCTCGCGAGTCGCCCGCGCCCGAGCCCGGAATCGTGCTGGCGCGAGTTTCATGGCGGGCTCAAGCACAGCATGCTCAAAGACTGCCCACGCCTCGGCCGGCAGCGTCGCCGAGAGCTCCGCGATCATCGCGGCGTTGGGCGTGGAGATGTTGCCCTCGCGAAACTCGGCCCACACGCGCGGGGCCTGGGTGCGCAGGGTCTTGGCCTCGTACGCCTGGGCGCGCACGGTGTTCTCGGAGAGGCTGAGCCGCACCGCCAGATCGGCGACCACTGACCGCTCGGCGAACTCTACGTCGCTGGCATTGGACGCACTCGCGCGCGGCCCCAGAAACACCTCCGGATGCGCCCGAGCCTCGACGAGCGTCGCGTCGATCGCCGCGATCTGATCCGCGAATGCCCTCGACGCCGCCCGCATCGCGAACTCGGCGCGCGCGAATCCGAAGTCGACGCGCACCTCCGGTTCGCGGTGGTCGAGGAGGGTTTCCATGCGTTCAGACAACCAGCAGCCACTGACAGAGGGCGGTCGCATCAGCAGCCCGGCCCGCTCGGGTTGGCATTGCAGGCATCCTTCACGAGCACTGTCTGCGCGCCCCCGGCCGTGGCCTTCAGGTCGTTGACGGGAATGGTGAGAGTTCCGACGACCGGGATCCAGGCGTTTCCCGAGTACTTGTATTCAGCACGAAACTCCACCGCCAACCGAATCGTGTACGTGCCGGGGTTGCGGTAGATGTGACTCGTCGGCGTCTTGTCGAATTCCTCCACCCCGAGACGCGCCCAGGTCGTGCCCCCCGTTGAGCGGACCGCAGAGTGACCGTCGCCATAGCGCCAATGCCAAGCCACAGGAATGAAGCGAACGGACGCCGGCCTGCCGAGCAGGGTGCCGTCGACTATGTGCGTCCCGGCGGTCGAATAGAAATTGGTGTCGAGGCCGACGATCATCCAGCCGTTCGGCTGCATCACGTCTTTGCCCGGGTTCGGGCGGAACGCCGCGATGTCGCTCATCGTGACCGGGTCAGTGATTATCCAGCAACTCCCATAGGCGTTTTCGGGGCAGTCCCCATTGCCAGAGTCCGACGCGTCCGAGCCGCCCGAGCCGTCGGAACCCTGAGTGCCGTGCAGCACGACAGCGCCGTCTCCGAGGTTAGCGCCGACGTCTGCGCTACATCCGCCGGTTTGTTGCTCTTGGGGGTCACAATCAGCAATCGCAGCCAGCGGTGCTGCAAACATTGCAAGGGCAACCGCGAGCAGGACTCCGAGTACGAATCTCTTGGCGGAGATCAACACTTCGTGTTGCTCCAGACTTCGCGACTGGAAAGACGCAGATTGCCATCCGTGCCCAAGTCAAAAGCCACTTGGAAAATCGTTGTGTCGGGGCGAGTGGGCGAGACGACCGAGTCGCCTTGGTCATCGAAGACATCGACTTTCGAGATGTCCTCACAAACGTATGCGGTCAGGATCCCTGTGGTTCCGTTAGGCCGATAACTCTGCAGCGAGAAATCCCGAAACCTCGTTCCGCCGGTGCTGTGCTGTCCCTCTGCCCGAACTCGAGCGAATCCATGAAGCAAAGCCCTTAAGTAACCGCCAGTCGCCACAGCTTCAAGCCGTTCCGGATGTTCACCCCCGTCAACAAATATCTGATCGGCGATCTTGACGTACCGCCCATAAACATCCTCCGCCGCAGCAACCGCCTCCTCCTGCGAAGCGAACACCGGCGAAGCACTCGGCTCAGGCGTCGGAGGCGCCGAGGTTTCAGCTGGTGGCGCGGCCGCGCATCCGGTG
>SCSV01000311.1 GCA_004297555.1 Salinibacterium sp. | reverse complement strand
GCCGGCAGGTCTCGCGAATGCTCGACGATGACGCCAGCGCCATCCTGAGCTCGTCGTCGCTGTACGTCTTCTCGCGGCCGCCCCGGCGCTGTCGGGGCGTGTGTCGCTCAGACAGCGCTTGTCGGACGGCCGGGTCACTCTTGGCGCGGTTGACGACGGTGCCGGGGTTGATGCCGAGGGCGATCGCGGCGCCGTTCAGGGACCCGCGTTCCTTAAGGGCCTCGATGATCTGCTGGTTCGTGATCGCGCGCGTCCGCGTGACGAGCGCCGCCTGGCTGGCGTGCTCGATCTCCGTGGGCTCGGCGGGCTCGGTAAGACCGTGGCACCCCATCGGGCACTTGACGGCTGCGGGCTCGAAACCGTGCGGGCACCTAGCCATGCGCGTGCCCTCCGATCACAAGCTGAAAGCGCTTCTGACTCGAGCCGACGAGCACCGGCCGGCAGCGCCCGCGCACCCAATCGAGGATCCGGTCGTTGTCGATCCAGCCCTCGCGTTGCCCGTGCACGAGCTCACTCGGGCATTGGCCGCACAGGCATAGCAGCAGCAGGCGCGGCTCAGCCACGTTGCCCCCTGTTCATCGCCCGGCGCTGCTGCGTCGTGATCCCGGCGTCGAGGTCCGCGCCCCACGCCTGCACCGTTTTCTCCATGTGGTCGGCAAAGGCCCGTATCTCGCGGATCTGCGAGCGCATCAGCTCGAGCGCGGCCTGCTCGGTGCTGAGCTCGGTGTCACAGCACAGGACGATCTCGAGCGCGCCGCCGGGCAGCTCCTTGCGCATCGACTCGCGCTGCTCAGCCATTGCGCTCCGCCTCCCTGGCCTCAGCCGCAAAGCAGTAAAGGGCTCGCGCCAAGGTCTCGGCCGCGTCCGGCGTCAGCCTGGCCACGCAGTGCACGACGACCCGGTCGCCCTCGACGCGCGCGCTCGCCGACCGCTGGCCCAGCACGGCCGCGTAGGCCCGCCCGACCGCCTCGTCGCACTGGCGGGCCAGGCGGGCGCGCGAGAGGTCGAAGATCTTGGCGCCGTCAGCCACGCGGCCTCACCTTCATGGTTCGAATGGTCCGCTCGACGTCGCGCACTGCCTGCTCGGTCTTGAGCAGGACAAGCTTCCGGTGCTCGGCCTGCACGGCCGTGACGATCTGCTCGACGTCGAAGCGCTCGAACAGGCGCGCACGGTGGCGAGCCAGGAGCGAGACCCGGTGGCGCGTCAGCTTGCCGCCGGTCCGTCGGGTGATCAGACACGTCAGGGCCAGGCCCAACGGGGTCAGCTTCAGGATCCAGCAGCCAGCGTGTGGGCTGGCTCTCCTGGCGAGCTTCAGCGCCTCGAGCCGGGCGGTCAGGCGCTCGTCGTCACGACCGTGCATGATCGCGCGCCAACCGTGACCACCCACCTGGAGCATCCACGCCTGCCGCCCGGTGAGCTTCGTCGGCTTACGCATGCGCCCTCGCGGCTTCGCGCCGTTCGCTGGCCAAGGTCTCGACTACGTCGGGCAGGCGGTGCGTGTAGTCGCGATGCCACTTGCAGCACTGGCGGCAGAGGTACGGGCGGGCACCCAGCGCGACGGCCGCTTGCCGATCGGCCCACGAGTAGGCGGGCAGGCAGGGGAGCTCGGTCACCATCGAAGCACCCCGCTCGAGAATGGCCTGGCCTCAGCCGGTGCCGTCCACGGCTCGAGCTCGTCGTCGCCGAAGCCCGACCATTCGTGTAGGTGCCCGTGGGCGTGCACGGGCTCGTCGAAGGTGACGACCCAATCGAGGTAGTCCCGGAC
>SCSV01000310.1 GCA_004297555.1 Salinibacterium sp. | reverse complement strand
AGCCCCGCGCGTACCAGCTGCCCTTCTGGGAAGCGATGACGACCGGCGGCAAGCTCCGCGCCGACGTCGTGTGGCACCGCCGGGCCGGCAAAGACACCACGGCCCTCATGTACCTTTTGGTGCGGGCCGCCGCCGAGGCCGGCACGTACTACTACCTGGCCCCGACGTACAACCAGGGGAAGAAGATCATCTGGGACGGCCAGACGTCGCGCGGCGGCCTCGCCGACGACCGGGCTGGTGTCGACGGCGTCCCGTTCAAGTCGTTCGTGCCCGCGTCGTGGCTCGACACCACGAAGGGCTCCGGCACCGGGTTCATCGAAGACGAGATGCAGATCTGGCTGAAGAACGGCAGCCTGATCCAGGTCGTCGGCACCGACAAGCTCGACAACGTCCGAGGCGCCAACGTGCGCGGCGCCGTGTTCTCTGAATTCAGCATCTCCAAGGAATCAAGCTGGACCACGCTGATCGAGCCGATGCTGCTGGAGAACGGCGGCTGGGCCGTCTTCGTGTACACGCCGCAAGGCCAGAACCACGCCTGGAAACTCCACACCCATGCTCAAACCGACCCCGAGTGGTTCGCCTCGACACTGACGATCCGAGACACGAAGCGTCCGGACGGGACGCCAGTCATCGACCCCAGCCTCGTCGAAGCCCGCGTGGCGGACGGGCGGCTCGACCGCGAAACGGCCGACCAGGAGTACTACTGCTCCTTCCTCGGAGCAATAGCCGGCGCGTACTACGGCGCTCAGATGCGCTGGCTCGCGCAGAACAACCGCATCACGAGCGTGCCGTGGGACGCCGCGCTCCCCGTCGTCGGCTGGTGGGACCTTGGGTACGACGACAGCACGACGATCTGGTTCACCCAGCGCACCGCCGGCCAGGTCCGCGTGATCGACTACGAGGAGCACTCCGGCGAAGGCTTCCCCTACTACGCGAAGCTCATCGCGGACAAGCCGTACACCTACTCGCACCACGTCATGCCGCACGACATCGAGGTGCACGAGCTCGGCTCCGGCATCAAGCGGCGTGACACCGCCGTGAAGCTCGGCATCCGCCCCATCACCGTCTGCCCGCGCCACAACGTGCACGAGGGCATCGCGGCGGTTCGGCTCCTTCTCCCCTCCTGCTACTTCGACGCTGAGAAGTGCGAGGACGGGCTACGCGCGATGCGCGAGTACACGAAGGACTACGACGCCGAGAAGATGGTCTACAAGAAGGTGCCGCGCCACGACCGCAACTCGCACGGCGCGGACGCGTTCCGCACTGGCGCCAAGGGCGACTCCGAGCGCGCCGACGCGCGGCACTTCAAGCAGGGCACGTCCTACTCCGACTTCGACCCCCGCAACCTAGAAGCGCTCTCGCACGCGCTCGACTTCGACCCGAGGGATCTCCAATGAGCAATCAGCCGAAGCGACCAGGCGTCAGCCACAACACGAA
>SCSV01000309.1 GCA_004297555.1 Salinibacterium sp. | reverse complement strand
GCACGATGGAAAATAGATCACCGTGTCCTCGGTAGAGGTGCATGACGGTTCGCGGCCGACTGTCCGGCCCCATTAAGGTGTCGCCCTCTCTGATCGTCTCGACGGCACGGATACTCCCGTCAGCCATCAGAATCCCCTGCCCGGCCGCGTGGCAAGCGCAAGGCCCGCAGAGAAGTATCCGCCTGTAGCCTTCAAGTATCGCCTCGATCGTGAGACCGAAGGCTCGTTCCTGGTATTTGCGCAGGACGAGGCCCATTAACTAGCCTCCCGCGAACCTCCAGGCATCAGATCACCGACTCGACGACGTGCTTCATGATGATCATCGGGCGAGAGCCGCCGTCCTCCACTAGCACGATCTCGTACTTCGAGACTTCGGTGAG
This sequence comes from Salinibacterium sp., assembly GCA_004297555.1. Taxonomy (GTDB): domain Bacteria; phylum Actinomycetota; class Actinomycetes; order Actinomycetales; family Microbacteriaceae; genus Rhodoglobus. The sequence goes on along the minus strand of SCSV01000309.1, from coordinate 2,840 downwards.
CGTTCCGAGGAACTTACCTCCGCTGACGGTGTGGACCACGACACGGTCTCCCACGCGGCGGTCGAGCGGAGACTCCCCCACCTTTCGCGAAAACCGCTCTATGCTGGCTGGCTTGGCCTTGAGAACCGGCGGCATTGGTTCGCTCTTTCCCTTCGCTCGACCGGGAAAAAACATGGCCGACCCCCCGAGCGAAGAAAAGGGCTTAGGTGGAGATCCGTCGATCTCGTCGGCCTTCTGAAAAGATACCCCTACCGCACGCCGAGAGTCAAGACCCCTTGACACGCGCGCCCTGCGGCCCTATCGTTGCAACGATGAAAGCAGCGGCGGAGCGCTCCCCGGCGGATGACCTTATCGAGATGGCGTACGACGCGCTGGAGGGCGCCGAGGATCTGATGGCCTACCACGCGCGACACGGGACGCCGTCGCTGCTCGTTCTGACCCAGCATTCTCCGCATATCGCCATCGAGACGGCGCGGTTGCTCCGCGAGCACATCGACGGAAAGCGAGTCGTGGAGGTCGGCGCGGGTGTGGGATTCCTGGCAATCGAGATGGCGAAGCGAGCGAAGAGCGTCATCGCGATTGAGAGCGATCCGGCGTGGTCGTGGGTCTTCACGCGAAGTCTGTTGGCGCACAAGCCCGCGAATCTGTCGTGGGTGTTCGGTACGGCTGAGTCCGTCGCGGACATCGTTCGTGGAGATATCGCAGTAGTCTGCACGCGCTCCGGGCACGAGGCGATGCGGAAAGTCGCGCTCCGTATGGCGCCAAGAGTGATCTTCCCGCTAGACGAGTTGGGGGCGAAGTGAGCGACCATCAGCCCGGCCCGGAACTGGATGCTCTGATCGCGGAGAAGGTCTTCCACTTGAACGTCGTCGGGCTGGCGCGGGTGTGGAGTCCAGACGGTTCTCCAACGTTTCTTCATCCAGAGGAAGACCACGAAGGAGTGCTCAGGCCGTGCTTCGTGGAAGCGTGCGGCTGCGACGACGCGCCTTGGCTGCGCACCGAGGACGACTTTCGGCGTTCATTCCCGAACATGACGCCCGAAGAATTGACCAGCACCGTAGCGCTTCTTAACGACGAAGACGTAGCCGAGTTTGCGCGCGATAAGGCTAGTTGGGGACACCATCACCACTGCCTTGAGGCGGTGCCGGCGTACTCTACCGATAACGGAGCGGCGCTCAGTGTCCTCGAAGACTTCAAGCGCCGCCAGCTTCGCGTAAAACTGATCGGCGAAGACTGGTACGACGGTGGTACGTGGCACTGCGAGATCGCGGTCAACCAGCTAGGAGACTCGTTTCACACGGCTAACGCGGAGACGGCTGCGCATGCGATCCGCCTCGCGGCGCTCAAGGCGGTGGGAGGGGTATGAGAGAGAGTTTGGCGGAGCGCGTAGAGCGCCTTAGTATCCCCGAGCCCATGTCGGACTGCTACCTATGGCTCGGCTCTTTGAACGAGCACGGCTACGGCGGACTCTCAGTCAACGGTGCGTCTAAACGTGCCCACCGTGTTGTATACGAGCTGGCGCGCGGCCCAATCCCCGATGGATTGGAACTAGACCATCTCTGCCGTAATCGTTCCTGCGTTAACCCGGTCCACTTGGAAGCGGTGACTCCGTATGAGAACTGGCACCGTGGCTATAATCCATGTGCGCTTAACTCTCGTCGGACACACTGCCGTGCCGGGCATCCGTTGGATGAGGTAAACACATACCGACATCCAGACCGCAGCCGTATTTGCCGAATCTGTCAACAGCGTAGTCGCGAGCGTTATGATCAACGCCACAGTATCAACGGGCGGCGGCCTAGATGAGCGCCCTGCTCGCCGCGCGACGGGAGGCGAAGTGAGCGAGAACATGAGCCCGACCGAGTTGAGGCGCATCCGCCGGAAGGCGTTGGACAGGTTGCGGCGACTGGCGAAGAGCATGGACACCGAGAGCGCCCACGCCGATGCGGACCAGGCGCTCGCGGATCTGCTGACCGCTCTCGGCCATGGCGACGTGGTCGAGGCGTACAAGGCGGTGAGCAAGTGGTACGCGTGACCGCGGCCCGCTGGGGACTCCCCGCAGGTGCGAGACGGTGGCACAGGTTTGTCCTGAAGAGACCGTGGCCGTTGTTCGAGAACGGCGTCGTGAAGCAGATGCGGTCGGACTGCGGACGATGGCTCTCTACCGTACCGCGCCGCGCAGCCCGCACCCGCCCGCCATCGGGCCTCGCGTGTCGTCGGTGCGTGGCGGCGGGGAAGAGGAGGAGGGGGAAGTGAGCGAGAAGCGCGAGCACGAGTTGGCCGTGAAGGACGAGATGGAGCGGTGCATCCACTTCACCGGCATCCACAACGACGCCTGCAATGCCGGCGTGAACTACCGCGCGCTCGTCGGTGGTGAGTATGTCGGGTGGGCGACGGCGATCCCTTGCACCGGGACGCGATTCCGCGACAAGCACGACCGGGCGATCGTGCCGTGCTCGCTCCACACGTTGCCGACGCTGGAAGCCGCCGAGGAGACCGTCACGAAGCACGAGGAGACCGTCGCGGCGGTCATCGCGCACGTCAAGAGCGGGACTCCGCTTCCGCTCGGGGTGTCTGTGATGATCTGCCGTACGCCGGAATTGGAGTCTTTCTTTCGGAAGGGCGAAGACGAGGGGGACGACGAATGAACGCGCCCGAACCCGAACACTTGCAGGACTGCCCGACGTGCCATCCTGTGAACGCTGCCGCCCTCGCCGCGGCGCGCCAGACCGGCCGCGAGGAAGGGCGAGCGGAGATGCTGGCCTTGGCCGCTGCGGACCAGTGCTACCTTTGTGCTCGCGCACGAGTCGGGGCGGTTGTCGCCGCCACAAACGAGTACG
>SCSV01000308.1 GCA_004297555.1 Salinibacterium sp. | reverse complement strand
GCTTTTTCTTCTGGACTGAGACAGAGGCCACCCGATCGGTACAGGTAACACCGTCTCAAATCCTCCGAGAGCACCTTTGGCTCCAGCCCCGAGGTCTTGTAGAACCCCCTGGCGAAGCGGCTTCCCTTCTTCAGCAGGCCGCCGATCAGCCCGAGGCCATCGAGCTTGTCCTTGCGGATTCGGCTGGCCGTGTCGAGCACCGCGGCGAGCCGCTGGTCGATGGGCCCCTGAAGGCCCAGGAAATCACGACCGGCCTGCTCGCCGAGGACCTGCAGGGCGTTGAGCAGTTGCGCATCGGTCGCCTCACGCAGCGTCTCGGTCTTCTCGCGGAAGGCCGAAGGCTTCATGTACGAGGTGCCCGACAGCACCAACTCCTGTTCATGCCGCGCCAGGAGGTAAGCCTCTTGGCAGGTATCGAAAGCTTCCATCTCGTTCTCCTTTTCTGAGCATTGCCCAGGCCCGAAAGCCCAGGCAGCCCGCGCGAGGCGAACGAGTCCCCCAGGGGGCAGGTTCGCCCCTTGGGGTGTTTTTTCTATCACGGGCCTCAGAGCACGACGTTCATCGCGCCTCGATCCCGCACCAGTTGAGCAGTTCGGTTCTGTTCAAGCCGGAACTCTCATAGAAGCCTTCTGCAAACGGCCCTTCGTCGAACAGGCAGACATACCGCTGCCCATCGAGGCGAACCCGGTGTGCCGCGGCACGGGTCAACACCTCGATCACTCGCCGGTCCACAGGCAGAGTGCTACTGAACAGCAGGTCGCTGCCCGCCCGTCGTCCCAATGCCTTGAGGGCATCGAACGCGCTCGACGGGTCCTCGATTACGCCAGCCATGCTGGAGCGCATATCCGTTCTCCTTTTCGGTAATCCGTCACCGGGTCGCAAAACCCAGGCGGTTCCCGTCGGGGCGAACGAGCCCCAGGAGGCGGATTCGCCCCTCGGGGTATTTTTTGCTGGAATTCCAGCGCTCAGCCGGTATCAGCGCGCAGTGCCGCTCGCGTACCGGGCATCGATTTCATCTCCGGTCAGTGTCGCCACAAGCCTTCGGACGCTCAGGAGTCGATGGGCGCATGGCTGTGCCCCTCCTTGAATGCCGACCGCAGTGCCGCAAAAAAGCCGGGATACTCCTTCTCGGCCATCTTCATCGCTGCCGCGAAGGTTTTGGCCCGACACCGGTACGAAACCCGCTGCCGGGTGCTCATGTCGGTGACGCTCAACAGGTAAGTCCGCATGGTGTGATTCCTTTCTCGTCCCCGAGAAAGGCACACCCCCGGAGAGGGACATGTCCCCTCAGGGTGGGTTTCAAATGGCTGCAGGCCTTACGGCAACAGCAGCAACAGGATGGTCGCGATCAGATCGGCCATGGATTCACTCCCCCTCAGTCGCGGCCAGGTATTCGCCGGCCTTGAGCTGTTGACGCGCGTATTGCCGTGCCTCTTCCGGCCACGTGGAGACATACTCCTTGGCCGCGGCCCAGCAGCCCTGGTCCCGGGCACGGCGAACCAGCTCCGCCACCTTCTTCACCACCTTTTCGGGCAGCTCGGCAGGCTTGGGAGCAGGTTCTTTCGCAGGCATCACCTCGCCCTCGACGACCTGCGGCGCAGGATCGGCGACGGGTTCGGCAGCAGGCGGGTCGGTCCTTTCAGGTTCACGATCGGCGTCCTCCGCCGCTTGGGCGGTGGGAACCG
>SCSV01000307.1 GCA_004297555.1 Salinibacterium sp. | reverse complement strand
GAGCTCGCCAAGATGAACCTGTTGAGCTGGCCGGTCATCGCGCTGCCGAGCACCGCCATCATGATGTTCGCCCTCTGGAAGCTGCTGGGCGGGATCACGCGGCTGACCGGGATGCCGCTGGAGGAGATCTTCCACCCCCAGCCGGAGAAGAAGCGCTAAGAATGAAAAACCCCGCGGTGTTATCGCAGGGTTTGAGATTCGATCCGTAAGACAACCGCAGTTCAGCGGCGCTTGTTCACCGGCACAAAATCGCGCTTGGCCGGGCCCATGTAGATCTGCCGCGGACGGTGGATCTTGAGCTTGGGCGTGCTGGCGACCTCGTGCCAGTGGGCGACCCAGCCGGGCATGCGGCCGATGGCGAACATCACGGTGAACATGTTCTCCGGGATGCCGATGGCGCGCATGATGAGGCCGGAATAGAAATCGACGTTGGGGTAAAGCTTGCGGGAGACGAAGTAGTCGTCGCTCAGCGCCACTTCCTCGAGCTTCATGGCGATGTTCAGCAGGGGATCATCCTTGATGCCCAGTGAGGCCAGGGCCTTGTAGAAGCTCTTCTTGATGATCGCGGCGCGCGGATCGTAGTGCTTGTAGACGCGGTGACCGAAGCCCATGAGGCGGTCGCCCTTGCCGGTCTTGGCCGCCTGGATGAAGCGGGTGCCATCGTCACCATCGGCATGGATGTGCTTGAGCATGTCGATGACCGCCATGTTGGCGCCGCCATGCAGCGGACCCCAGAGGGCGTTCACGCCTGACGACACCGAGGCGAAGAGATTGGCGCCGGCGGAGGCGACCATGCGCACGGTCGAGGTCGAGCAGTTCTGCTCGTGATCGGCATGCAGCAGGAGGAAGAGGTTGAGCGCCGCGGCGACCTCAGGCTTGGCCATGTAGTCGCGGTACGGCTCCGAGAACATGAGGTGCAGGAAATTCTCGCAGTAGCCGAGGTCGGGATTGGGGTAATTCAACCGCCCGCCGCGGCTGACGCGGTAGGAATGGGCGGCGATGGTGCGAACCTTGGAAATGGCGATGGCCGCGCCCTCGTCGAAATGCGCGCCCTCGATGTTGAGGGTGTTCGATACCAGGTGCGGGTAGTAAGCGCCCAGGGCGTTGAACGATGACGACAGCAGCGCCATGGGATGGGAATCACGCGGGAAACCCTGGATGAAACGGATCACACCTTCGCGCAGGGGGGCGTGCTCCGTGAGCAGGGCCGAAAAGCGCGAGCGCTGCACGGCCGTGGGCAGCTCCCCGTAGATGATGAGATAGGCGACCTCGATGAAGCTGGACTGCTCGGCGAGCTGCTCGATCGGATAGCCGCGGTAGCGCAGGATGCCCGCCTCACCGTCGATGAACGTGACATTGCTCAGACACGCACCGGTGTTGCCGTAGCCGTCGTCGTAGGTGATGCAGCCGGTTTCCTGACGCAAATTACGGATGTCGATGGCCTTCTCGCCTTCGGAACCGGTGATGACCGGCAGGGTTATTTCCTTGTTGTCGAGCTTCAGTGTGGTCGTGGCCATAGGCGTCATGGAGAACAAAAAAAAACCACCTTGCAAAGAAAAGATGCCGCCGAAGGGCAAGATAGCGCGGACATAAG
>SCSV01000306.1 GCA_004297555.1 Salinibacterium sp. | reverse complement strand
GGGTAAGCGAACTGTGCTCATCGCCCTCGCCAATTCGCGATTGCCGGCACACGTCTCGCGCATCGTCGACGAACTGCTCGGCGACCCCGAACTCGATGACACCCAGATCGGGATGCTGCGCACCGCGATCACCGACAGCGGCGCGGTCGACGCCGTGGAAGAGATGATCACCCACAACGTGACCCTCGCGCGGCAGGCCATCGCGGATGCTCCGATCGCCTCCTCAGCACGAACCCAACTCCTCGAGCTCGCTGAGACGGTCACGCGTCGAATCGCCTAGGCGAAAACGCTCCTAGAAGCCGAGCGCTTGGGCGACGCGGCGCACCTCGGCCTTGCGACCGCTAAGAAGGGCCTGGATAGGGCTGACCCCGAGGCTGTCTTCTTCGTTGAGCAGCCAGTGCATGGCTTCCTCATCGCTGAAACCGCTGTCGGCGAGCACGAGGAGCGTTCCGCGAAGCTCATGCATCGGCTCGCCGTTGACAATGAACACCTCGGGCACTTTGAGCACCCCATCGACCTTGGTTGCCAGCAGCGCGCGATCTTCTATTAGTCGGCGAATCTGGCTGGATTTCAGCCCGAGGATTTCGGCGAGATCAGGGAGGGTGAGCCACTTTGTTGCAGGTGCGTCGGTCACCCACCCAGCCTGCCAGACCGGGCAAGCAAACGCCCAATGGTGCAGAGCCGTGTCTCGGGGCAGTCTCCAAGCTGGCTAACTTTAGACTCGAACGGTGAGTGTCAACAGCACCGACCCGATGATCGGCCGCCTCCTCGACGGCCGATATCAGGTGCGCTCACGAATCGCTCGCGGCGGCATGGCCACCGTCTACATGGCCACCGATCTGCGCCTGGAGCGCCGCGTCGCTCTCAAGGTCATGCACGGTCACCTTGCCGACGACAGCCAGTTCAAGGCGCGCTTTATCCAGGAGGCACGGTCGGCCGCCCGGCTCGGGCATCCCAATGTCGTCAACGTTTTCGACCAGGGCCAAGACAGCGAGATGGCCTACCTGGTGATGGAATACCTGCCGGGCATCACGCTTCGCGACCTGCTCGACGAGCATCCGGTGCTCACCGTCGAGCAGACCCTCGACATCATGGAGGCCGTACTCGCCGGACTCGCCGCCGCGCACCGCGCCGGAATCGTGCACCGCGACCTCAAACCTGAGAACGTGCTGCTCGCCGATGATGGCCGCATCAAGATCGGCGATTTCGGCCTCGCGCGCGCGGCCACCGCCAACACCGCGACGGGCGCCACACTGCTCGGCACGATCGCCTACCTCTCCCCCGAGCTGCTCACGCGCGGCATTGCGGATGCCCGCAGCGACATCTACGCCATGGGCATCATGATGTACGAAATGCTCGCCGGCGAGCAGCCCTTCAAGGGCGAGCAGCCGATGCAGATCGCCTATCAGCACGCCAACGATTCGGTACCGAAGCCGAGCGCGAAGAATCCCCGCGTGCCCGCCGAGGTCGACGAGCTTGTGCTCTGGGCGACGGCCCGAGACCCCGAAGAGCGGCCGCGGGATGCCCGCACCCTGCTCGACCAACTCTTCGAAACGCACACCGCGCTCAAGAGCGCCCTGCCGACCGCGCCGGCGACGAAAGCCCAACGCACCATGGTGCTGCCCGCAGCCCTCACTACCCAGCGGTCGACCGCGGAAACCCAGGTGCTCGACCGGCCGCAGCCGGGGTCCGAAGACGGTCTTGAGGTCTCCGACAACACGGCTGCCCTGGTCACGAGAGCCAGCCAGCGACGGGCGCGCGGCTGGTGGCTCGCCGGCCTGGTGATTACCCTCACCGCACTCGCGGCGGGAACCGGTTGGTACTTCGGTGCCGGCCCCGGCTCCAAGACGACTATCCCGCATTCGATCAGCGGGATGACCGTGGAAAAAGCCACCACGACTCTCGAGAACCTCGGCCTCACCGTCGATGAGAAGACCGGCTCGATCGACAGCCCCACGATTCCTGTCGGTCAGGTGGCCCAGACCGATCCGGCTATCGGCAGCCAGGTCACGCACGGTGGCACGGTACGACTGCTGTTGTCGACCGGACCGAGGCTTCTTCAGATTCCCGTTGTCAAAGGACTGCCCGAGGACCAAGCCTCCACGACTCTCAAGAACGTGCCATTCACGCTGAAGAGCTCGATCCGCCAATTCGATTCCAAGGTCGCAAAAGGCCTAGTGCTCGACGCCCTCGGAGCCGATGGGAAGAGCCTGCTTGGCCAGAAGACCTACGGAGAGGAGCAGCCGGTAACTCTGGTTGTTTCCGCGGGAGCGCTGCCGGATGTCGGCGGTAAGAGCGTTGACGAAGCCACGCAAATTCTCGCGGGGGCCAAGCTCACCGCGGTTGCTGGCGACCACGTATTCAGCGATTTTCCGGAAGGCAAAGTCGTTGGAATCGACCCCGAAACCAACGACCAAGGGGTCTCCCGCACTTTCCGAGAAAACGACACCGTGAAGTTGCTCATTTCGAAAGGTCCCGACCTTGTCGAAGTGCCCGATGTCGTGGGCATGTCAATCAGAGACGCGAAGAAGACGCTGGAACACGCGGGCTTCATCGTCCAGGTCGACACCGGGCCGTCGGAGTTCTACTGGAAGTTCATCCCAGTATCCGATCAGAACCCCAATGGTGGAGAGATGGTCAAGCGCGGCTCGACCGTCATCATCTCTGGCTGACCGACGTAAACGGCTAGTCAGTCGACCCTCGTTAGAACGCCGTGAGCTCCTCGGCCACCAGGAACGCGAGTTCGAGCGACTGCATGTGGTTGAGTCGCGGGTCGCACAGCGACTCGTAGCGCGTCGCCAGGGTCGCCTCGTCGATCTGCTCCGAACCGCCCAGACACTCAGTGACGTCGTCGCCGGTGAGCTCGATGTGGATGCCGCCCGGGTAGGTTCCCGCCGCGCGGTGCGCCTCGAAGAATCCCTTGACCTCGTCCACGACGTCGTCGAAGCGGCGCGTCTTGTAGCCGTTCGGGGTGGTCAGACCGTTGCCGTGCATGGGATCGGAAACCCAGAGCGGCGTGGCATCCATTGAGGTGATCGCGTCGAGCAGCGGCGGGAGGGCATCCCGAATCTTGCCCGCTCCCATGCGCGTGATGAAGGTGAGCCGGCCCGGTTCGCGATCGGGGTCGAGCTTGTCGATGAGCTTCTTCATCGTCTCCGGCGTGGTCGACGGGCCGAGCTTGACGCCGATCGGATTGCGCAGGCGCGAGAAGTAGTCGATGTGCGCACCGTCGAGATCGCGCGTACGCTCCCCCACCCAGATGAAGTGCGCGGAGGTGTTGTAGGGCGTACCGGTGCGCGAGTCGATGCGCGTCATCGGGCGCTCGTAGTCCATGAGCAAGCCCTCGTGGCTCGTGTAGAACTCGACGCGCTTGAGCTCGTCGAAGTCGGCGCCAGCCGCCTCCATGAACTTGATCGCGCGGTCGATCTCGTTCGCGACCTGCTCGTAGCGGTGATTGGCCGGGTTCGAGGCGAAGCCCTTGTTCCAGGAGTGCACCTGGC
>SCSV01000305.1 GCA_004297555.1 Salinibacterium sp. | reverse complement strand
GCGTGATGCGGGCGACCGCGGCGCTCGGGCCGGTCCACTCTGCGTAGTCCTCAAGGCTCTCCTCCACCGCGTTCCAGTCCAGCTGGTGGTTCGGGATGCTCTGCCAGGCCTCAATCCGTTGGCGATGCACCTCTTCGTCTGAGCAGATCACCTCGATGAATCTGAGCGATTCCGAGAGACGCGCCGCGAGGCGAACCCACTGTTCGCGCGCTGGCGTAACCGCATTCACGGCGTCGATCACGACACCGCTGCCGCTGGCAAGCAAGCGCTCGGCAAGCGTTTCCGCGACGAGGTAGGCAGCTAGCCCGGTGGGCTGGTCGGGGTCGATCCCGGCGGCGTGGATGGCCTTCTCAATCGGGTCGACCGAAACTACGGGAATGTTCAGACGACTAGCAATGACCTGACCAAGAGTGGACTTGCCGGTACCGGGCGGCCCTACCATGGCGATCAGCATGTCATCCTCCGACTAATTCAGCCTTACGTGAAACCACCGTGACCGTGTTGTTCTCGAACGACAGGAATCCCTCGTCGGCGTGAGCGGTGACGATCGATCCGTCGAGCGTGGTGACGCGCAGATCGCCGTTCGCCAGGATTGCCAGAATCGGTTCATGCCCGGGCAGAATTCCGATCTCACCAATCACGGTGCGGGCGACGATTTGCTTCGCCTTCCCTGACCATACCTCATGGTCAGCGGAAACGACGCTCACGGAAAGCTCGGCCATGGTTAGCCGTTCTCCTTCTGGATTTTCGCCCACTGCTCTTCGACGTCAGAAATCGATCCGACGTTGAAGAAGGCCTGCTCGGCCACGTGGTCGAAGTCGCCCTTGGTGATTGCGTCGAAGGATTCGATCGTGTCTTTCAGCGGAACGGTCGAGCCCTCGACACCGGTGAACTTCTTCGCCATGTAGGTGTTTTGCGAGAGGAACTGCTGGATGCGGCGCGCACGCGAGACGGTGATCTTGTCTTCTTCAGAGAGCTCGTCGACACCGAGGATGGCGATGATCTCCTGGAGCTCTTTGTTCTTCTGCAGGATGGCCTTGACCGTGGTCGCGACCCGGTAGTGGTCTTCGCCGAGGAAGCGCGGGTCGAGGATGCGGCTGGTCGAGGTAAGCGGGTCGACGGCCGGGTAGAGACCCTTCGATGCGATCTCGCGGCTCAACTCCGTGGTGGCGTCGAGGTGCGCGAAGGTCGTTGCCGGCGCCGGGTCGGTGTAGTCGTCGGCGGGAACGTAGATCGCCTGCAGCGAGGTGATCGAGTGACCGCGCGTCGAGGTGATGCGCTCCTGCAGGATTCCCATCTCGTCGGCGAGGTTCGGCTGGTAACCCACGGCGGAAGGCATGCGGCCGAGGAGGGTCGATACCTCGGAGCCGGCCTGCGTGAAGCGGAAGATGTTGTCGATGAAGAGCAGCACGTCTTGCTTCTGCACATCACGGAAGTACTCCGCCATAGTGAGCGCGGAGAGCGCGACGCGAAGACGCGTGCCCGGCGGCTCATCCATCTGGCCGAAGACGAGGGCAGTCTTGTCGAAGACGCCCGCCTCCTCCATTTCGCCGATCAGGTCGTTGCCCTCACGAGTGCGCTCGCCGACGCCGGCGAACACCGAAACACCACCGTGGTCTTGCGCCACGCGCTGGATCATCTCCTGGATGAGCACGGTCTTGCCAACACCGGCGCCACCGAAGAGGCCGATCTTGCCACCCTGCACGTAGGGGGTGAGCAGGTCGATGACCTTGATGCCGGTTTCGAAGAGTTCGGTCTTCGACTCGAGCTGGTCGAACGACGGGGGCTTGCGGTGGATCGGCCAGCGCTCGGTGATCTCGATCTTCTCGCCGCCCATCGTGCCATCGGCATCCGCGTTGAGCACCTCGCCGATGACGTTGAAGACCTTGCCCTTGGTGACATCGCCGACAGGAACTGAGATGGCCACGCCGGTGTCGCGCACCTCCTGGCCGCGAACGAGACCGTCGGTGGGCTTCAGGGCGATGGCGCGCACGAGGTCGTCACCGAGGTGCTGTGCAACCTCGAGCGTGATCTCGGTCGACACTTTGCCGATCGTGATCGTCGTCTTGAGCGCGTTGTAGATGCCGGGAATCGAGTCGTGCGGAAACTCGATGTCGACGACCGGGCCGGTAACGCGGGCGATACGACCGACGCTCGTGGCGGGTGCCGCTGCTTTGACGCTCTTCGTTGCTGTAGCCATATTCATTCTTCCCTTGTCTTTCAAAGACGCTGTGTTCAAAGAACCGTGTGCTTGTGAGCCCGCCCCAGCGGGGTCACTTCACCGAGCCCAGAGCGTCTGCGCCGCCCACGATCTCGGAAATTTGTTGGGTGATCTCGGACTGACGCGCGTTGTTGGCCAAGCGCGTGTAGTCCTTGATGAGCTTGTCGGCGTTGTCGCTTGCCGACTTCATCGCCTTTTGGGTCGCCGCGTGCTTCGCCGCCGCCGACTGAAGCATCGCGTTGAACAAACGGCTCTCGATGTAGACCGGCAGCAGGGCGTCGAGTACGACGCTGGCCTCGGGCTCAAAATCGTAGAGCGGCAGCAGATCGTCTTCTTCAGGAGCAACGATGCCCTCGACAACCTCGAGCGGAAGCAGACGCACCACCTCGGGTTCTTGCACGAGCATGCTCACGAA
>SCSV01000304.1 GCA_004297555.1 Salinibacterium sp. | reverse complement strand
GGCTGGAGCGTTGTCTAAAAAGAACGGAGACGAGAGCCGGCTTGGAAACGCGCTGCGTGGCGCTGCCACTGGCGGCGTGACCGGCGGTGTGACCGGTGCGGCGTTCCCGGGTTGGTTCTCCAGGGAGAATCACTTGTCGCCCGACGAACTCGAGCACCTGAAGGGGAGGGGGCGGCTGGTCAGAGGCGTCAACGCGGCCGGCGCGCTCGCGTCGGTGGGGAACCTGGCGCACAGACTTCTGCTCTAACGGGGCGCGCCCGCGGGTCAGAACGGTCCCGGGGCGTTGTCCTTGAACCACCGGATGCGCTGGAATAGGTCGAGCCCCATGAGCGGGTCAACGAAGGTCCAGTAGCAGTCCTCGTCGGTGACGGCCTTCATGATCGGCCGGATGTACTGCTGGCCCGCATAGAAGACCACGCGCAGGCGTTGCATTGGATACGCGATGCGCAGCGTGTAGAGCACCCGTTGCCCCCACGCCAGGTGCTTGTCCGGCGGCAACTGCACCATCGAGAAGTCGTACGGGTCGACCTTGGTGAATGGATTCAGGAGGCCGTGCAACGCGGAGAGGATGTGGACGTCGTCGGCAGTGTCGGTGGCGTGCCGCATGGCCAGGCGAAACGGCAGGCCGATGTAGAGGTCGCGCGCGGGGCTGCGTCGTTTGGCTTTGAGCTTGCCGCAGCCGACAAGCGCTACTTCGAGCTCGGAGGTCCCGAGCGGCGGCGCGACATCGACGGCCCTGGCGGCGATGTCGGGGCGAGGATCTTCGGTGGTCGACATCGTCGGTGCTCCTTGACGAACTGCTTGGCCATCACGGCGGCCATGCCGAGTGAACATGGCAAGGTGGGTTGGTAGAAGGCGTTGCAGCGCAGGCAGGTCATGCGGAAGTCATTGCCCAGGACGATCCAGTCCGTCTTTCTTGGAGCGGATCTGGTAGAGGCGTTCGGCATAGGGGTTCTTTCCTTTGTCGATCCAATCGTCGAGGTTGTCATCGGTGGGCCATGGCTGCGCCCGGACGAATCCCTGGAAGTCGGCGGCTTCCCACATTTCTAGTCCCATCAGCACCATTCGCGGCAGCGCGCCCATCATGATTCGCTTGGCCGTTTCCTTGAGTCCGAGCTCTTTGTTGAGCATGCGGGACGCCAGGAGCGTCTCGTTGACGTAGGCCTCGTCGTTGATCTTGCGGATGCCGTCGTAGCGACCGGGCTGGCAGCGCTCGGGCTCGCTGACCACGTGATAACTGCGGCACGCCGACGGGCGCACGGCGTAGATGGAGCAACGCCCGGACTGGAGAAACGTACACTTGCCGCCGCCGTGGAAGAATTCGGTACGGCCCATGCCCTCCATCATGATGCCGTCGGCCTCGAGCTGCGCGCGGAACTCGGGGGTGTCGCGGCCCTGGCGGAGGAGGTAGCGCACGATAGGTAGCATCTCGAAGATGGTGATGAGGACCTTCTGGTGACAGCACCCCGGGTCGATGTGCGGGCAGGTGTCGCAGGTGATCTTTTCTTCGCGCATACGCATCGCCTTGTTGAAGGCCTTGTCCATGCGCTGCCACCAGCTCTCGATGTCGTCGATCAGGTCGTCGAGGCCGGCGTTCTTGCTATCGCCATTCATAGGCTTGCCATCGGAAGGCGGGGAGCTCGTCGCCGTCTCGGTCGACGAGTGGAGCAGCGACCCAGTGAGCATGGACTGGACACCAAAAAACTTCTTCGTCATGGACTCCTCGGGTGGGCAGCGTACGTCGATGGCACAGCGGGCAGGGCGGACGGAGCCGACAGATCTCGACGTAGTAGTCGGGGTAGACGCGGGCTAGCAGCCGGTCGTGCCCGCATAGATCTTCGACAGCACGTCCTTCCCTTGCGGCAAGAGCCGAACCAGCTGGTCTCCGTCCTTCAAAGAGATCAGGTCCAGCAGCCCATCGTCCCGCAGGTCTCCCACTGTACATAGGATGGTGTACCTCAGGTTGTCGTCGATCCCGTGGACGAGCTCGTTCAGGGTGATCGGGTGAGCGTGTGGCAGATCGTTGAGATACGCCATGACGCGGATCTCAACGGAGTTGCGATCGTATGGATTAGCGCTCTTCACGCTCGCCTCCTTTCTCACGGCCTGGGCCGCGGCTGTTTGTCGACCATCGAGAAATCAAACTGCACCGGCTCGTTCGCCGGCAATTCACCCAACGGAGGCCGACCGTCGGAGATCGGAAGAGCAC
>SCSV01000303.1 GCA_004297555.1 Salinibacterium sp. | reverse complement strand
GGCCAGGGCAATTCCTCGCGCACGAAATCGACAAGGTCGGTCTCAAGTTCCACGACCTGTTGCCGAGACCCGGGCCGGGTCGCCTCCACATAGCGCGGCAGGGTGAGTGCGCCCGCGCCGAGGTGCACGGCGGTGATCGGCTCCCCGGGCATCCCGATCTGATCGATTACATGACCCATGCGCTGGATGTATTCGAAGAACAACTCGGCCGGGTCCTGCAGGTTCACATGCGATTGCGGCGTGCCATCGACGATGAGTGTGAAGGCACCGGGCACCCAGCGGTCGGGCTGAATCTCGGCGAACAGCCCGCTGTGTTTGAGGGTGCGCGAGGGGTGGGCGATCACGCCCCATGGTGACACACATCGTGGCCCTCATTGGGGGTGGTTTCCCAACCGGTATACCGCTCGGTACACTCCATTCACTTGGTACCTATAAGGAACGCTCAATGACGCTTTACAAGAACACCGGCGGCGAAGAAACGATTTCTCAAGCGGTCGACGGGTTCTATGACCGGATGCTCGCCGACCCCACGATCGCGCCCTGGTTCGCTGGCGTCGACCTGGCAAATCTCAAAGAGCACCAGCGTGCCTTTCTCGCGGTTGGACTCGGCGGTCCCGAGGAGTACGAGGGGCGCAGCATGAAGAACGTGCACGCGGGAATGTCAATCACGCATGAGGCCTACACTGCTGCGATCGCGCACCTCACCGCAGCACTCGAAGAACTGAAGGTCGAACCGGCCGCGCTCAAGCAAATCGTCAAGCGGATCGAGATGATGCGGGCTGCGATTGTCGAGGCAAAATAGCGTCTGATTGCGACTTATAGCCCAAACTGGCAATGAGGTCAAGAAATAACTTGCCGCCGCGCGCCGTTAGGTCATATAGTTGTTCTTTGCGCTCCCAGACATTCTTGCCGTCATATTGTGGACAGCTGGCGCGCCCCGAGTATAGCGGCGGGGCAGATCTCTCGTAGGTCCTGGTGAGCTTTTCATTACCGAACAGTCAGCGACTTTTCGCTGGCCATGTAGGGCCCGACGGGGCCCACGGAGGTTATTTCCTTGGCTGCTGCGCGCACCGCGTCCACCACCGGTTCATCTAAGAAGAACGGTTCCCCCAAGAACGGCCGCAACGCTTCGCGGCTCTCTTTCGCCAAGATCTCAGACACTCTTACTGTTCCCGATCTGCTCGCACTGCAGACCGAGAGCTTCGACTGGCTGGTCGGCAACGACATCTGGAAGCAGCGCGTCGCGGAAGGCGTGGCCGCGGGCCGCACCGATCTGCCTTCGCGCAGTGGTCTCGATGAGATCTTCGAAGAGATCTCGCCGATTGAAGACCTCGGCGAGACCATGCAGCTCTCGTTCACCGACCCGGAGCTCGAAGAGCCCAAGTACTCGATCGACGAGTGCAAGGAGCGCGGCAAGACCTTCGCCGCACCGCTCTATGTGAACGCCGAGTTCATGAACCACCTCACGGGTGAGATCAAGACCCAGACCGTCTTCATGGGCGACTTCCCGCTCATGACCGAGAAGGGCACCTTCATCATCAACGGCACCGAGCGTGTCGTCGTCTCCCAGCTCGTGCGTTCCCCGGGTGTCTACTTCGACCGCACCCCCGAGA
>SCSV01000302.1 GCA_004297555.1 Salinibacterium sp. | reverse complement strand
GCGCCGTCCATCTGGGCGGCACCGGTGATCATGTTCTTGACGTAGTCGGCGTGGCCGGGGCAGTCGACGTGCGCATAGTGGCGCGCTTCGGTCTCATACTCGACGTGCGCGGTCGAGATGGTGATGCCGCGCTCGCGCTCTTCGGGCGCCTTGTCGATGTTGGCGTAATCGACGAAGGTCGCGCCGCCGGTTTCGGCCAGCACCTTGGTGATCGCTGCGGTCAGCGAGGTCTTGCCATGGTCGACGTGACCGATGGTGCCGATGTTGCAGTGCGGCTTGTTCCGCTCAAACTTAGCCTTAGCCATTTTATCCTACCTTCTAATCAAAATCAGCTTTGGTCTGACCGCTCGGCCGCGCCTCGCGAAGGCGCGTCCATAGCAGCAAATTTCGAGATTACCAGCCCCTAACCGAGCCGCTTGCACGGCCCGGCCGGGGAAAGTCGTCAGGCCATCTTCGCCTTGACTTCGTCCGCCACATTCTGCGGCACTTCGTCATAGTGCGAGAAGATCATCGAGTAGTTCGCACGCCCCTGGGTGAACGAACGGAGCGAGTTCACATAGCCGAACATGTTGGCCAGCGGCACCATGGCCTCGACCACCTGCGCGTTGCCGCGGGTGTCGGTGCCCTGGATCTGGCCGCGACGGCTGTTCATGTCGCCGATGACGTCGCCCAGATATTCCTCCGGGGTGACAACCTCGACCTTCATGACCGGCTCCAGCAGCGTGATGCCCGCCTTCTGCGCCGCTTCGCGCATCGCGGCGCGACCGGTGATTTCGAACGCCAGCGCCGACGAGTCGACGTCGTGGTACGCGCCGTCGTAGAGCAGGATTTCGAAGTCGATGATCGGGAAGCCGATCAGCGAACCGGTGGCTGCGGTTTCGCGCATGCCCTTTTCGATCGCGGGGATATATTCCTTGGGAATGTTACCGCCCTTGATCTCGTCCTTGAAGATGATGCCAGCGCCACGCTCGCCCGGCGTCAGCTTCACCTTGATGCGGCCGAACTGGCCGGTGCCGCCCGACTGCTTCTTGTGGGTGTAGTCGACGTCGACCGGCTTCTTGAGATATTCGCGATAGGCCACCTGCGGCGCGCCGACATTCGCCTCGACCTTGAACTCGCGCTTCATGCGGTCGACCAGGATTTCGAGGTGAAGTTCGCCCATGCCCTTGATGATGGTCTGGCCCGATTCGTGATCGGTCGAGACGCGGAACGAGGGATCTTCGGCGGCCAGACGGTTGAGCGCGACGCCCATCTTTTCCTGGTCGGCCTTGGTTTTGGGTTCCACCGACAGTTCGATGACCGGCTCGGGGAATTCCATCCGCTCCAGGATGATCGGCTGGCGCTCGGCGCACAGCGTATCGCCCGTGGTGGTTTCCTTCATGCCGGCCAGCGCGACGATGTCGCCGGCATAGGCCGTGTCGATGTCCTCGCGGCTGTTCGCATGCATCAGCAGCATGCGGCCGACCTTTTCCTTCTTGTCCTTAACCGAGTTCAGGTACGTGCCCTTGGTCAGCGTGCCCGAATAGACGCGCAGGAAGGTCAGCGAACCTACGAACGGGTCGTTCATGATCTTGAACGCGAGGCCCGAGAAGGGCGCGTCGTCGGCCGTGGCGCGGCTGTCGGGTTCCTCGGTGTCGGGGTTGATGCCCTGAACGTCGGGGATGTCGAGCGGCGAAGGCAGATAGTCGACGACCGCGTCGAGCAGCGGCTGC
>SCSV01000301.1 GCA_004297555.1 Salinibacterium sp. | reverse complement strand
GGCGATTCTCTCCGGCCCTGGCAGCGGCTTCGGCCCGATCGCCGGCGTCGGCACGAACCAAAGCCTCGGCATCGCCGCCGAGGACGCGGGATGGATCTCCGCAGGGATCGGCATCTCCGCCGCGCAGAGCGCGTTCGGCACCAGCTCGCGCGAGCAGATGGTGCGCTACCTGTACTGGCTGTACGGGCACCACCCACTCGCGAAGAACATCATCAGCCACTACGTGAACCTCACGATCGGCGAGGGGTTCAAGGTCCTCTGGAAGAAGGAGACGGACCGCACGCGCTGGAGGCAGATCGCGAGCGAAGTGAAGTGGGCGCGTCGCGTCCGCCGGACCATCCGGATGACGTACCTGCTCGGCGAGTGGTTCTCGGTCTTCTTCCCCCTGACGCAGCAGGTGCAGCGCGGGGAAGACGGCAAGCTCCAGATCAACGGCGAGCTCGACGCGCCGCGCAATCCGGATGAACCGGTCCTTCTCCGGGGCCTCGGGCCCGACCAGATCATGAAGGTGATCACGCGCGGCGACGACGACTACGACCGTGGGACGACTCCCGACGCTGAGAACGTCATCGCGTACGCGCGCCGCGACGATCAGCACTTCCTCGGCGCCGGCGACGTGATCCATCACCGGACGGAAGAGATCGGCAACCTCACCCGCGGCCAGTCGGTGATCTATCCGGTCCTCAAGTACTTGCGGTACTGGGACAAGTTCGTCGACAACCGCCATTGGCTGAATCACATGCGCGCGCGCATCCCGCTCGTGCGCAAGGTGACCGGCGGCGCCGCGCGCGTGAGCGCACAGGCCGCGCGCGAGCAGACGCTGCCGCCGCCTGGCACGATGCTCACCGAGAATCAGGGCACGTCGATCGAGTTCCCCACGCTCAACTTGGACGCACAGGACGCCCAGCACGACGGCCGCACGATCGTGATGGCGATCGCGGCCGGCGTGAACCTGCCCGTCTACTTCGTGATCAGCGACGCAGCGGACACGAACTACGCGGGCCTCATGGCGAGCGACTCTCCAGTCGTAGCGATGTTCGAGGGCCTCCAGGAGGACTACTGGATTCCGGACTTGGCCGAGATGGTCGAGATGCTCACCGGCGCCGGCGACGACGAGTTCAGCGTCGAGGCCGGCGCGGTCATGAAGCGGAACATCAAGACCATCTCGGACGCGTGCACGCCGCTCGTCGATCGGTTCATCATGTCGCGGCAGAGCGCCGCGCAGAAAATGGGCCTCGACTGGGACGAGGAACGCGAGCGCATCGCGCTCGAACGGTCGGAGGAGGCCGGGTTCCGGTCGCAGGCAGGCGGCAGCGGCACGCCCGATGCGCTGCCGGCCGACAAGGGAGGCCGCCCGGCACGCGACGTCGCGCCTGGCGACACCGGCACCGGGGATCGCCGGCCGCGGCCATCGGAGTAGCCGGTGCTCCGGCTGTTCGAATTCGAGCGGCACCTGGTCGAGTCAGACGCTTCGACTGGGCGCACCGTCAACGGCGACCTGGTCAACGCGCTCCTGCGCCGGCAGAACGTCGTCGCGAACGCCGGGGACCACCTGGTGGGGCGCATCGGCAGCCTCTATGCGGATGCGGCCGACGAAGCCGCGCAACGCCTCCTCGCTGCGTCTCAGCGTGGCCTCGGGCCGCAGAGCTTCTCTCAGGCGCTCCGCGGCCGCGTGCTCGGCGACCTGGAGTACGTCGTCCAGCAGCTCCAGTCTGGAGTCGGCGGCGCGTTCGCCGAGCACGCGGCCGCGGAGCGCCTGAGAGAAGCTCTGCGGCCCGAGGCCACGCTGAGACGCAGCGAGGAGGCGTTGCGCGGCTTCGT
>SCSV01000027.1 GCA_004297555.1 Salinibacterium sp. | reverse complement strand
GGCCGCCAGTCGGCTTTCCCGCCTCTTCGCGGAGTGCCTGAGCGTTCGCAGCCTTCTGCGCCTCGATGCCGCTGGAAATCTCTTCATCGAGCGCAGCCGAGCCGGGGACTGCCTGGTGCAAGTCGTCGCCGAGCTGATGCTGGAGTTGCATCTTGATCTTGCTGACCGCGTCGCCTTCGCCCTGCCAGTTGATAGAGTCCTGAATGCCGCGCTTGATGGCGGCAGCGTCTTGCGCCGGAACCTTCATCGGCTGGTTGCCGCCGAATCGCTGCTCGTAGAACTTCGTGAGCTGGTCGGCGAGCGGGACGTTCCGGCCGGCCTTCGCTTGGCCGATAGCCTGCTTTAGCATGTCCGCCGTCGGCTGAAGATCTACCGTAGCCTTCGACTTCGCCAGAGTGTCGGTGAGGTCGGCGATCTTCGGCTGGAGCGCCTGCCCGACATTGTCGGCCACTTCGCCGAACGAGCCGCCGCCAATCTTGTTATCCACCACAAAGCCGACAGGGTCCTTGCCGAACCGGAAAGCCTTTGGCGCGGCGTTGAGGACGGGGCGCATCATGCCTTCTGGCGTCAGGCCGGCCAGCTTCGCCGCTCCGCCCGCAACCTTCGTCGCTCCCGATACTGTCGCATCCAGCGGTGCCCTGACCGGGCTGCCCTCCGGGGCCATCGCCATGAGCTGTCCGGCCCGGGAGAGTCCAGTCCCCAGCCCTTCCTCGTTCTGCGCGGCTTCCTTCACTCCGCCGATCAGCGGACCGACGACAGGCAGCGCCGCCGCTGCGGTCGAGATAGCCGACTCCGCGCCCTTCCCCTGTTCTGCTTCCTGCCGCGAATTGGCGAGGTTCTGCTGCGTGGCATTCATGTAGCCTTCCGCAGCCCGCTTCATGAACATTCCGCCAGGGCCGACGCCGAAGGCTGCATAGTCGCCAGCCGTCTTCGGCGGGGCGGCCATCTGGCCGATGCCCTTCACGCTTGATGCGAGGTCGGAGGCCGCTGCGCCCGGAGCGTTGATTACTTCGTTCGCGCCACGCCGCAGGAGTGCCGGGAGGAAGGAATTGTCCTGCTGGTACTGGTCGAGGGCTTGTGACTGGCCGGCGATCCCCTGCTTCGCCTGCGCGGCGTTCGCCTTGATGAGCTCCGGCTGCTGGACCATGTCGCCGTATTGCGGGTATTTGGCCAGCACCTTTTGCGCGAGGTCGGAGTTCTGGAGGTCGGCGTATTCGGGGTGCTTGTCCTTGATGCTCTGCCCGAATTGTTCGAGCGTCATCTGGTCGGCCATTAGCGAATCCCCAGCGGATCGTTGGCGGTAGCCTTCGGGGCGGGTGCGCCCTGCTTCCCTGCCGGCTTCTTGTCTTCCACGTCATTCAGGAACGTCTGCAAGCTGTTGCGCGCCCGGGCGACAGATCCGCGCTTCGGGTCGAGGATCGCCTGCGGGGACTGGTGGAGGTCCATCACGGCGTTCGCGGCGTCCTTGACATGCTGTGCGTTTCGCATCGCGTGCGCGCCGACTGACGCCATGCCGAAGTACTCATGGATAGCCTTCAGCGCGGCCACGTCGGGATCGGAACTGCCGGCGGCCATCTTCATCTC
>SCSV01000300.1 GCA_004297555.1 Salinibacterium sp. | reverse complement strand
GCCGAAAACCAGGACCCGCGCGGCACGGCCTACACGGTCTCCGTCGACGCCTCGAATCGACTGAGCACGGGCATCAGCGCCTCGGACCGCGCCAACACCCTGCGCGTTCTGGCCGACCCGGACTCGACCCCGGCGAGCCTCTTCCGCCCCGGCCACATCCTGCCGCTTCGTGCAGTGGATGGCGGCGTTCGCGAGCGCGATGGGCACACGGAAGCGGCAATCGATCTACTGCGCCTGGCCGGGATGACGCCGGTCGCGGCTATCGCGGAGATCGTTGCCGAGGATGGCGAGATGATGCGCCTGCCTGGCCTGATCCGGCTGGGCGAAGCGAACGATGTGCCGGTGGTGACGATCGCTTCGCTGATCGATTGGTTGCAGGAGCACCACTGCGACGCCATCCCGGAGCCAATCGCGCCGATCCCGGAAATGTCGCGCGTCTCCTTCGAAGTGGAGACCACCGTTCCCACGACCCACGGCCCCTTCACGGTGCGCGCCTACCGGGACCGCTCGACGGGTGCCGACCATGTCGCATTCATCAAGGGCCCGCTGCGCGAGAACCCGCTCGTGCGCGTGCATTCCGAGTGCCTCACCGGTGAAGCGTTCGGCTCGCTCAAGTGCGAGTGCGGGCCGCAATTGGATGCCGCCCTCGACACGATCCAGCGCGAAGGCGGCGTTGTCGTTTACCTGCGCGGCCACGAGGGTCGCGGCATCGGCTTGATCAACAAGCTCCGCGCCTACCGCCTGCAAGAAGACGGCCTCGACACCCTCGATGCGAATCTGGCCCTGGGGCTGCCCGCTGACGCGCGCGATTACGGCGCGGCCGTGGGCATCCTCAATGACCTCGGGCTCAAGCGCGTGCGATTGGTCACCAACAACCCGGAGAAGAAGCGGCAGCTCGAGGCGCGCGGTGTTGCGGTGACGCAGCTCGTGCCGCTGCTCGTCGGCCTCGGCGAAGACAACGCGGAGTATCTCGACACCAAGCGCGACCGCATGGGCCACGCGCTTCCCACCCATGCAGTGCTCGACGAGGCCCTCCTCGCCGGCCGGAAAGGACACCACCGATGAGCGGTGCAGGATCCCCCACGATTTCGAGCGACGGTCGCGGCTTGCGCGTCACGATCGTCGCCGGACTGTGGCACGAGACGATCGCCGAAGGCCTGCTCGCCGGGGCGCGCCGAGCACTCGCGGAGTCGGGAGCTTCGTTTAATGAAATCCGCGTTCCTGGCAGCTTCGAGTTACCCGTCGTCAGCAAGGCAGCCCTGGAGGCGGGCGCTGACGCCGTCGTCGCGCTCGGCGTGATCATCCGGGGCGGCACCCCGCACTTCGAATATGTGTCGGACGCCGCGACGAGCGGCCTCACCCAGGTGTCGATCCTCACCGGCAAGCCCATCGGTTTCGGCGTGCTTACTCTCGACAACGAGCAGCAAGGGCTCGACCGGGCAGGGTTACCCGGGTCAACGGAAGACAAGGGCGCGGAGGCCGCGCAGGCCGCGATCGCCGCGGCCACGATCATCCGCCAGCTCGCCCGCTAGTGCCGCGAATCGAGGCCTGCGTGCAGGATGGCAGACTGTCACGGTGAGTACGACAGATCGCACCGCCCATTCCCGTCGCGGCCCATTCGGCGCCAAAGATGACGGGCCGCGCGCTCGTTTCAGCGACCTACTGCCCTACCTGCTCGAACACCGCGGGATGCTCGGTGCCGCGATCGCGCTGAGCTTGCTTGCTGCTGCTGCCTCGCTCGTTCAACCGCTACTGGTCAGCCAGTTGATCACCGACGTGCAGTCGAACACGCCCTTCGGATCGCTCGTGGCAACTCTCGTCACCGTCGTCGTGCTCTTCGGTGTGCTCAGCGGATTTCAGCACTTTCTTCTGCAACGCACGGGCACGAGCGTGGTGCTGTCCGCCCGGCGTCAGTTGGTGCGGCGGATGCTGCGGCTGCCAATCAGCGAATTCGACGTGCGCCGTACCGGCGACCTCGTTTCCCGGGTCGGCTCAGACACGACCCTGCTCTACGCCGTGATCACTCAAGGACTCGTGGATGCCGTCGGGGGCTCGCTCGTCTTCGTCGGCGCTCTCGTGGCGATGGCGATCATCGACCCGGTGCTGCTCGGGCTTACTCTCGCAGTGGTCGCCACAGCAATTACTACGGTGGTGGTTCTCTCAGGACGCATTCGCATTGCCAGCCGCAAGCAGCAGGAGAAGGTCGGCGACCTGGCTGCGGCGGTGGAACGTTCGCTCAGCGCGGTGCGCACGGTACGGGCATCCAATGCCACCGACCGCGAAATCGCGACGATCGAGCAAGACGCCGAGGGTGCCTGGCGCATGGGAATTCAGGTGGCGCGGATCTCCGCGCTCGTCGTGCCTGTCGCGAACATCGCTCTGCAGGTCGCGCTGCTCGTTGTGCTCGGCGTCGGCGGCTTTCGAGTCGCCAGTGGCGCGATCACGATCGCGAGCCTGGTCTCGTTTATCCTGTTCCTATTCCTCATGATCATGCCGCTCGGCCAGGCCTTCGGTGCGATCAACTCGGTGAACCAGGCGCTCGGGGCGCTCGGCCGGATTCAGGAGATCGTCGCGCTGCCGAGCGAGACCGAGGGCGACGCGGCCATCGCCTCAGTGGGTGCGATCAAGACCGACGCGGCAATCAGTTTCGAGAACGTCGAGTTCTCCTACCCCGACACCGCTCATAAGACCGAGCAGGAAAAACTCGTCGCCCAAGTCATCGGCGAGGATGCTGTCGCACACGAGTCATCGGTGCTCCGTGGCATCTCATTCGAGGCGGCGCGCGGCCAGCGCACCGCGCTCGTCGGGCCGTCCGGAGCGGGCAAGAGCACGATCCTCGCCCTCATCGAGCGCTTCTACGACCCGACCGGTGGGGTGGTGCGGCTCGGCGGTGTCGACATCCGCGCTCTCGATCGCACCGAGCTGCGCGCCCAGATCGGCTACGTCGAGCAGGATGCCCCGGTACTCGCCGGCTCGATCCGCCAGAACCTGCTGCTGAGCGCCCCCAACGCGACAGACGAGCAATGCGTCGAGGTGCTCGAAGCCGTCAACCTGCTCGAAGTGCTGCACCGCAACCCGGAGGGCCTCGACGCCGCGGTCGGAGAAGACGGGGTGATGCTGTCGGGTGGCGAGCGCCAGCGCCTCGCGATTGCGCGCACCCTCTTGGCCGCGCCGCCCATTCTGTTGCTCGACGAGTCGACCTCAAGCCTCGAT
>SCSV01000299.1 GCA_004297555.1 Salinibacterium sp. | reverse complement strand
TTGTCGCAGACCGACGAGCCCGCCGACGGGAAGAAGATGTAGATCAGCCGGTTCAGGCGGTCGAATACGATCTGCGTAAGGTAGGCGTTGTCCGACGAGCGGTTGTTGAGGAACCACTGGCGGACCTGGCCCTCGGCGATCGGTACCGGGCGCGCGCCGTCGAACATCCAGATATTGTCGCGGCCGACGAAGATGTGGACGGTGCCGAGGTCGACGACGGCGTTAAGTCCAACGCAGCCCACGGCCGGGTACTCCTGGAAGCTCCACACAGCCGGCGGCCCGACGAAGCTCCCCACGTACAGCGACTTGTCCTTGTAGGCGACGATGCGGTCATTGCCAAGCTTTTCGGCGGCGACGATCGCTCCCTCGGCGCCCAGCAGCCGGCCCGTGTTGCACAGGGAGACGGATGGGTTGACCGTCCACGTATCGCCGTCGTTGAGCGCCGAACACCACCAGCGGTCTTGGGATGTACCGAACGTACCGTCGATCGTGTTGAAGGCGAAGAGGAAGCCGCCGGATGTGGTGACTACGGCTTTGAGGATGCGGGCCTTGGGGGCAGTTGCCACATCCGCGAATGCGCCGGTCGACGACTTCTGGACTACAGTGTCGAGGTTGGTCGCGTAGGTGTTGTCGCCGAACTGGGCGAACGACCACCAGCTCGTGGCGCCCAGAGCATAGGCCGGAGCGCCCGCCCGGCTACGATCAGTCCACGTGGTCCCGGACAACTCCTCAAGCTTGGCCGTCGTGCCCGCGAACACTCGACGCGTACCGTCCAGCTTGGTGATCGTGATCGCCCCGCGGGTCTCGTTGGAGCGAGCGGATGAGCCTTGGGCAACTGCGCTGTTAGCCGCCCGCATGCCGGACTCATACGGGATGAATTGCGAGCAGTCCCTCAGGATGCCGGGCGTTGCTGGCGGGGCGTCTGGCGTGAACCCGAGGATTGGCGTCATCGTGGCCGCCTTGAAACTTTCCGCAACTCGTTACCGCTTCCTTTGAGCACCAAGTCAAGCGCATCCGGATCGAATAATGGGGAGTGACGATGTTCGGAGCGCGGATTAGGCACATACTCTCGATCGCGCGAACGCCAGTCCACGTGAGACTCGCACGGCCAGTAGTTGCCGTCGTGGGCCTTGCGATTCATCTGGCGACCATGGCCAGCGTACCGCCACCATGCTCGTTGGCATTGGCGTTCAGGCCCGTGGCGATCGACATGAACATCCGGTGGGCCTTCTTGGCCCCGTCGTCGTCGCCGATGAAGATGTTGGCCTCCAGGATCGTCGCCCAAAGCCATAGGCTCGGTGCGGCCGTCAGCAGCGCGTTCGTATCGCCATCGGCCGAAAACGCCGCAAACGACTGGTAGTAGTAGTGCTTGATCGACGTGGTCTGCGAGCCCGACAGTTGGATCGCGTTGTCGAGGATCGTGTAGAACGAGGCGTGGCCGGTGTTGGAGAAGTCCTCGGCGAACGTGGACGGGGACTTGTAGTCGATGGTCCAGTAGCTGGAGCCGTCCGATCCGCGCAGCAGGATGGTGGAGACGTAGCGGGCCGGTAGAGCGAACGAGGCGGCTGAAACTGTCGGCGACTCACTCGTCTGCATCGACCACGTGCGAACCGGCGGGCTGGGGAGGATCGTGTCCTTGGAGCCGTAGTAGATCCGGCTGGCGCCCAGTGTGACGAAGTCCGGTATGTAGGCGGCCAGATCAGCCCGGTTGAGCCATGTCCCTACCGCAGTCTTCAGGTCACCATAGTTCGCAAGTGCCATGCGGCCCCCAGAGTTTATCCGGGAGGCGGGAGCCGCTCCGGTGACCGGACTAGGCTAGCACTTACTCTCCTGCTGCACAAGACGAGC
>SCSV01000298.1 GCA_004297555.1 Salinibacterium sp. | reverse complement strand
ATCCTCCAGTGCGAAGCCTTCGCCGGTGTCACCAACCACAATTTCGATTCCCCCGGGCCGCACTGGATGCACCTCGACCCAGCGCGTCACATCATCGCCCCCGGCGTGCTGCAGGCTGTTGACCATCGCTTGCACCGCGGCGGAGTAGATCGCCTCGCCAGCCTGGGACGGAATGGACTTCGTTCCCACGCTCTTTATTCTCAACTCGATTGGCGCGGCAAATGCTGCTGCGGCGCCGCTGATTCGACCGGAGATCGCACTCAATCGCACTGTGGTTCCGTCATCTGGGGAGACGAGCGCGGCATCCCGAAGGTGGCCGATCGCGTTGGCGGCCATCGTCGCGGCGAGTTCCTTGGCCTCAGGGGTGAAGGCGCGGGCTGCAGAGGTGAGGGTCGCGAGCACGCTGTCATGAACGATTGAATCGACTTGAACCCGCTCCACCTCGGTGGCGTGGTGGTGCACCGCCCGGCTGTACCTGTGCAGCGCCATGGCCTGGGCGGCATCCACTGATGATGCCGCTTGTCGCAGCATTGTGACGATGATCATGATCGCTCCGCCGAGGATCGTCGCGTAGATCGCCTCGAGAATGCCGAGTTCGAGCGGCGCCCCGCCGCCGAGCGGGGTGATGCGGATGACGAAATAGATGAGCGGGGCAAGAAAGACGTAGATCGTTGCCCAGAGGGGCCGGAAAGCGATCGCGGCCATGGCGGTGGCAATTGTGATCAGGTAGTTGAGCCAGTGGATGCCCGAGAAGATGTGCGCGCCCGGCAGAATCATGAACGGCCAACTAATGAGCACGATCAGGTAGATGACTGCGAAGAATCCCTGCACGCCCCGGACCCACGGCTTGGCGAACGAGACCACCGCGACGATCACGAGCGTGCCGAATAGTGCGGGCACGACAATGGCGAGCCACAGCGGGTAGGCCTCATCGAGCTGGCCGAGCAGCCAGGGGATGGTTTGAGCACCGAAGACCAGTCCGAACACAGCGACCGATCGCGAGACTACTTTTTCGACCTGCTTGCGGCTGATCGGGTTTCTGGGCATCGCCCCAGCTGGCGCCGTTGTCGTTGTTGCGGCGCTATCGGCCATCAACGCTTTCCGTATCGAGACCCGGAAGAATTCCGTCCTCGACCGCGCGCCTGAGCAAGTCGACTTTGGTCGGTGCTGGGCGGCCGACCTCCACGTACTTGGCACGAATTCGGTCGAGGTACTCCCGGGCGGTGGAATACCCGATCCCGAGTTGTTGGGCCGCGAGCTTGAGCGGGAGCCCGGATGCATACAGATGCAGGATTTCGCGCTCGCGTCGACCGAGCTGGGCCTTGGCGAAGTCGCGGTCGGCGTCGATGGCGGTCGCCCACTCGAGGTTGTTGAGCACTTCGCCCCGGGCGACGGTGGCGGCGGCGGCAAGAACGGTGCGAGTGGCCGAGGACTTGGGGATCACCCCGGCCGCGCCTGCCGCGAGCGCCTCGCGCACGCTGGCAACCCGGTCGGCGATGCTGTGCACGAGAACAGCCGAGCCGGTAGCCTGCACTCGCTTGACGTTGTCGGTGACCGAAGAACCATCCCCGAGCGAGAGATCGAGCACGACAACATCGACTTCGCGCCCGTCAAGCCCCGCGACGAACTCATCCACGGTGGCGGCGGCGATGACGAACTCGTAGCCTTCTGCGATGAAGGCTGCCTTCAGGCCGAGGCGTACAGACTCGTGGTCATCAACGACGGCGACGCGAACGGTGGACGTTGGCACGGCAAAGTCCATCTCGCTCTCCACCATCTGCGCCATGATCCCGTTCTCCCCCGTGCCACTATCGTACCGGCGCAAAGGCTTCAACAGGGTGGCAACATTCACGTTTTTATTCGCTCGACAGTGTGCCTACCGCCTCGACATGATGGGTGTTCGGGAAGAGGTCGAAAGCCTGCATTCGCGAGAGGGAATATCCTTTCGCGGCGAACGCGCTGACATCCCGGGCGAAGGCCACCGGGTCGCAGGCAACGTAGACGATCTGCTTCGGGGCCAGTTCGGCGAGGGCATCGACCACCTGGCGCCCCGCGCCGGACCGCGGGGGGTCGAGCACAACCGTCGCGTTCGCGAATCGAGCACGCTCGGCGGCACTCATCGTCGTGACGAGTTCGCGCAACCAACGCTCGACCCGGCCGGTGATGACTCGCGCACCCAACCAGTCGGCCAGGTTCTCGGCTGCGAAATCGGAGGCGAGCGCGTCGCTCTCCACGCTCGTGATGCGAGTGGATGCCCCGAACCGATCGCCAACAGCAGCCGCGAGCAGCCCCACCCCGCCGTAGAGGTCGAGGTTCGGCGCCTGCGGATCGAATACGGCTTCGTCGATCGCGGTTTGCACGGCCGTCGTCAGGGTGGACGCGGCGCCGCGGTGCACTTGCCAGAAGCCGCTGTCGGCGAGCCGGAACTCGCGGTCGCCGACGCGTTCGGTGATCGGAGTGACCTTCTGCTTGCCGATGATGAGCCGGATGGTGCCGTCGGAGGTGTGCACGAGATCGACGTGCTGCTCTCCCACGAATGACTCGGCGAGGGGTGCTGCGACCGAAAGTTCCTCGGTGGCCAAGGGCAACTCGGTCACCGGAATGACTCGGTGGGATCGCGCGGCGTAGGGGCCGGGACGCCCAGCCTCGTCGACCTGCAGGCGCACGCGAGTGCGCCATCCGGTGCCTGATCTTTCGTCGTCGCCGGCGATGGCTTCGACGACCACATCGCTGGCGATGCCGGCCATCCGCTGCAGCGAATCGGCGAGAACCCGGCGCTTGAGTTCGCGCTGATGCGAGAGCGCGATGTGCCCGAACTCGGCGCCGCCAGCGCGATCCGCGGGGTCGCGATCGAGGGAGGCGGCAGACCACACGTGCTCTTGGCGATGATCGCTCGGCTCGACGACCGCGACCGTCTCGGCCCGCCAGAACGAGCTTTTGGCGTCGTCACTTACCCGCGCGATGACTCTCTCGCCGGGGATCGCGTCGGCGACGAAGACGACACGGCCATCGAGGCGGGCAACCGAGACCCCGCCGTGCGCGATGTTGGTAACGTCAACTTCGATCGTTCGCCCGAGCCACTCACCCATCCATCGAGCATAGGAGTTGCGTGCGCCTGTACCTTGCGTCCACGTCACCCGCGCGACTCGCGACGCTGCGCGCCGCGGGGGTGGACCCGGTGCTGCTCTCCTCGGGTGTTGACGAGGAGGCTGTCGCAGAGGCAGCCGGACCGCTTGCGGCAACAGAATTCGTCACCGTGCTCGCGCGGGCGAAAGCCGAAGCGGTGGCCGGTGCGCTTGTTGACGGCAACCCGATCGACGGGTTCATCCTCGGCGGC
>SCSV01000297.1 GCA_004297555.1 Salinibacterium sp. | reverse complement strand
GGACGAGCTGCCGCCGAGCGGCATACTCGCTCCGGTCGAGTCGAACCAGGCCGTCCACCCGGCCCGGGCGCGGCCGGTATCGACCGGCGTGGCGCGGATGATGTCGCGGAGAAGGTCGAAGGCGACCTTCCGCACGACGAGCGACGCCTTTTCACCGGCGATCGCGATCATCTTGCCGAGCGCCCCCTGGAACCGGTCGAGCTCGCGCTTGTCGATCTCGATCGTCGGGATCACTTCGTGCCCTCACGACGGGCGAAGATGCGCCAGGCCGTGCCAGACGGGTCCTTCTCTGCCTTCACGACCTGGTAGGTGACGCCGGTGTCGTCGATCGCGTCCGATGCGCCGGGGTCGAGACTCATGTCCTTCCCGGCGAAGAGGAACATCGCGTCACCGACCTGGATTCCCTCTTCGATGTCCTCTTCGGCCTGCGTCCGGATGGTGTTGATCGCGATCTGGTTAAACGTCTCCGTGACCACTCCCGTCGAGTAGTTCGGCGTGGCGGCCGTGCGCTGCTTGTAGGTCACCTGGTGGCCGCCGGCCTGCGGATCCGCGCACGCCGCGGCGATGTCGGCCCTGATCTGGGTCAGCTCACCAGCGGTCAGGATGTCAAGGTCCGGCACGTTCACGGCTGTGTGTTGTCCTCAAAGTCGAACTGCACGTATCCGCCGATCAACTTGTTGAAGTCCATGTCGCCGTCGTCCCACGTGTAGCGCTGAGAGAACGGCTCGGCCTCGGCGCGCTTGTCGAAGTACTGCGCGAGTTCAATGAACCGGCTCGAGATGCTCTTCCGGTCGATCTGAATGTCGGTCCGAAGCAGGCTGTACGCGATCGCGAGCTTCGCCTGGCTCGCCGCGGCCGACCGGCACGCCGCGGCGGCCGCGTGGTTGATGTCGCCGTTGTTCGACGTGACGAACCAGGCGAGCTCCTCGTCCTCCCACATGTAGCTGCCGGAGACCGTGGAGGTGTCGCCGAGCGCCAGCGCGAGTTGGAAGGTCGTGCTGGTCGCGAGATTGGCTGCCACATAGGACTTGGTCACGTCACGTCAGGTGATGAAGACGGTGTAAGGGGTGGCCACGCCGCCGGCCACCTGGCAGTAGATGCCGGTCTCGCAGATGATCGGGACGGCCAGCAGGATGTCCCACTGGAGGCCCGCCGTGATGCCCTGGGTGTCGAAGTCCATCACGAGCGTCCCGGAGCCAGAGAGGCCGTCGCGGATGAAGGACCGACTCGTCGCGCCGGTCACGCCGATCCCCGAGACTCCCCACACGAGCCCTCGGCCAGTCTTCGCGATCTGGTTCGAGCTGATGTACTTCCCGAGGGTGATGTACTGGTCGCTCACGTGAGGCTCCCGAAAACGAAGCCGGGGAGCCGGGGCAGTGCCCCGCCCCCCGGGCTGTGCGCACCGATCGATCGCCGCTTACACGTTGGCGCGGACGATCCAGCGGTGATCGAGCGGCGTTCCGCCGAAGATGTACCGCGTCTTCGTCCGCATCGCGTCCCGCTCGAACTCGACTCCCGAGCCCTTCGCCTCGACGAAGAACTGCGGGGTCTCCTGGCCCTGGTAGAACCCGATCTCGATCGTGTCCGACTGGCTCGGATCTGCGCAGACGTAGTACCGGGTCGTGGTGATGTACGGCGTCGTGATGACCTGGAGCCGGCCGCGGAAGAAGTTGCTGGCTGGCACGACGCCGACCGTCGTGTCACCGCCGGCGACGACGAGTTCCGAGTTCACCAGCCGGTTCGCGAGCGCCTCCTGGTCCGGATGGACGATCAGGATCCGCGGCACCAGGTTCAGCTTCTCGCCGTCGAGGCCCGTCTGCTTGCGCAGGAGTCCCCACGCCGCTTCCAGGTTCGTCTCGTTCAGCGGCTTGCTCGCGCCGAGGTCGTTGTTGTGCCCCGCCGCGAAAAGCGCCGTCGAGTCGTACGTGCACGTCGGGTTCGCGTCGATCAGCGTGTTGAACACGAAGTTCAGGAGCGTCCGGACGGCGGCCGTGCCCATGCGCTCC
>SCSV01000296.1 GCA_004297555.1 Salinibacterium sp. | reverse complement strand
CGAGAAAGACGATGAGGTTGTCGGTGCGCGGCGCGAAATTCGGCGTGTAGTGGTGCGCATCGATACCGCACGAAATCGGGATGACCCCACGAATCGATGTATGCGCTTCGAGGTACTCGGCAGCCTTGCGCGTCGGGGTCGTGACCCGCTCCGCCCGGCGGTACGAGCGATCTGCCGCTGCCCAGGCCAACCGCACTGCGAACGGCCAAATCGCCTTCGGCAAGAGCGTGTGTTCGAGCAGGTTCTCGGGCATCGTGTGGTTCGTGCCAATAATGCGGATGCCCCGCTTAGCGGCCTCGATCGTCATGCCCCGGCCGATCACCACGTGCGACTGAAAATGGACAACGTCGGGCTTGACGGCATCCAGAATCCTGGCGCTGTTCTGTTTGACCCGCCACGGCAGCACAAACCGCAACCACGGATGCGGGTACCAGCGCCAGGAGTTGATGCGATGCACCGTCATCGGCTGGCCCTCGTGAGTTTCCGTGAAAGTGCCTATCGCGCTCCAACTCGTGGCTGGTGCTGCGATGTGCACGTCGTGCCCGCGTTCGACCAAGCCAGCGGCCAGGCGGCAGATGAAACTTGACGCCCCGTTGATGTTCGGCGCGAAGATGTCGGCACCGATCAGAACGCGCAGCCTCGGCTTGTCGTCATGACGTGAACTCGGAATGCCGTTGGTCACAGTGATAGGTTCCTTGCGTTTGCGGCGGAGTGGGGGGTGCACGGCTACGCTGCCAAGCAAAAGTGGGTTATCGCCCCTAGCTTACGCTGGCTCGCTCCGTCGTATCGGCGTGATGCCGCGACAAGGAGAGAACTCCGAAGATGGCCATCGCGCCCGCAATGATCCAGGCGATCACCGCCCAGCCCGGCGCATTCGCCGCCTCACCCAGCACGACGATGCCGATCGAGACCGCCACGAGCGGGTCGATCACGGTGAGACCGGCAACCACGAGGTCGGGAGGGCCGGAGGCATAGGCGGTCTGCACGAAGTAGGTACCGAGCAGCGCCGCGAGGATGAGGCCGACGAAGCACAGCACGAGCAACCACTCGACATCCCTGATGTGAAACTCCACGATCACGATCGTCTTGACCCGGTCGATGATGACCTTCGCGAGCGTCGCGACGAAACCGAAGAGAAAGCCAGCGCCGACGATGTAGAAAATGGGCTTGATGCGCTTGCGAAGGAGGGCAAAGAGCACCGCGAAAACGGTAAGCACCACGGCGAGGATCGCGAGCACAATGCTCAGTTGCGTCGTGGTGATCGGGTTTGACTTGGTCACCATCGCCGCGACAGTAACGAAGATGCCCACCCCGGTGACACACAGGATGATCGCGCGAATCGACACCCGATCCAGCGGCACCTTGCTCGTGCGCGAGTTCATGATCGCGGTCATCACAAGAGCGACCGCGCCGAGCGGCTGCACGACAGTAATCGGAGAGAGACCCAAGCTCGTCAGTTGCAGCACGATTGCGAGTCCGAGAAGCAGCGTGCCAACGACCCAGGATGGCCTCGTCATCAGAGCGCGGAGCTGGCGGATGCTCAGGCCCGCCTTCTCCCCATTACCGAGGTGCTCCTCCACGACGCCGACACCGCGGTGCTGGTACTGCGCACCGAGCGAGAGGAACATCGCCGCGACTATCGCCACGGGAATGCCCCAGGCCTGGTCCGGGGTCAGACTGATCTGATCGGTCAGATCGCTGAGGTCGGGTGGCACCCGTCGAATCTACCGGTTTCGACCCCGATATTCTTTCTAAATGGCCGTGCTCCCGATCCGAATCACCGGCGAACCGGTGCTGCATTCGGCGGCCTTACCGGTGACCGAATTCGACGACACCCTACGCACTCTCGTGGCCGACATGTTCGACACGATGAAGGAGGCACCCGGCGTCGGGCTCGCGGCCCCGCAAGTCGGAGTGCCCTTGCGCGTGTTCGTCTACGACTGGACGGATGACGCCGGCACCGCCTGGCGCGCCGCCGCGATCAACCCCGAACTCTGGCTGAGCCCGATCCCGATCGGCGAACCCGATGAGGATGCGGAGTCGGAGGGCTGCCTTTCGATCCCCGGCGAGCGCTTTCCGCTGCGCCGCGCCCAGCTCGCAACCCTGCGCGCGTTCGACCTCTCGGGAAAGCGCTTCGAGGTGAAGGCCTCGGGATGGTTGGCCCGAATCTTCCAGCACGAGTACGACCACCTGGACGGCATCCTGTATGCCGACCGGCTCGCGCACGATCAATACAAGGCGGCCGCGAAGGCGATCCGCAAGAACGAGTGGGGCGTCGAAGGCTTGAGCTGGATGCCCGGCGAAGACGACCTCGAAGGCTGACTCCGCCGGACAGTCACACAGCGCTACTTGCTCTCAGGTGTCCTGAAGGGATTGTTCGCGCGTAGCACTTCGAGGCGTGCGCGGTACTCCTTCTCGTCGATGTCGCCCTGCGCGAATCGCTCGGCGAGCGTGGTCTCCGCGCTGCGACCGACCCCGGCCCACTGCGCGTGGTGCCACGCGTGCCCGGGGCCCCAGCCGTGTCGCATCCAGCGGCGGCGGCCAATCGAGGCGCACAGCGCAATGATCGCGATCCAGAACAGCGGAATGAGGATGAAGAAGAACAGCCCGAAGCCGAGATGAGCGGCGCCATCGAGCGGGGGATGATCAATGAATGGCAACACAGCGATTCCAATCGGTTCCAGCCCTCGAGCGGGGCTACTGCAATCAGCCTCCGCTCAACGCCGCCGACGCGAATCTGCTGGCAGGTGGCATTCTGCCTACTCCGGATGCCCGCGGATGGGCATCCCGACTACTCCCGAGGGCCTAGTCGGTCTGCCCGGACTACTCCGAGCGGCCCGCCGAGACCAGCCCGGTCTCATAGGCGATCACGACGAGCTGCACACGGTCGCGCGCGGCGAGCTTCGACATGATGCGCGAGACGTGGGTCTTCGCCGTGAGCGGGCTGAGGAACAGCGCTCGGCCGATCTCCTCGTTCGTGAGGCCCTGACCGACGAGGGCGAGTACCTCGCGCTCGCGGTCAGTGATGACGGCGAGCTGGGCGGCATCCGGGGTCTCGCGCAGTTCGCCTGAGATGCGTTCCAGCAAGCGCTTCGTCACTCCGGGGCTCAACAGTGCGTCGCCCGCCGCGACCACTCGCACCGCGCGGATGAACTCGACCGGCTCGGCATCTTTGACGAGAAACCCGCTTGCGCCGGCACGGATCGCGCGGCCGACGTACTCGTCTAACTCGAAGGTCGTCACGATAACGATGCGCGTGCCCGCGAGTTCGGGTCTCGCCACGATCTGCTCGGTCGCCCAGAGACCGTCGCTTTCGGGCATCCGGATGTCCATGAGCACGACATCGGGGCGAGTCTCGGTCACGACGCGCAGCGCTTCGCTCCCGGTGCCGGCCTCCCCCACCACCTCGACGTCGGGCTCGGCCTCGAGCAGACTACGGAAGCCCGCGCGAATGAGCTGCTGGTCGTCAGCGATCACGACGCGGATCATGGGGCCTCCCCGGTTCTGCGCGGAATGCGGGCGGTCACGGTGAGGCCCTTGCCGGTCTGAACTTCGAGGCTGCCGCCGAGCAGCTCCGCGCGCTCGCGCATGCCGAGCAGCCCGCGGCCGTCGTCGCTCGTGCCGTCGAGCCCGACGCCGTTGTCGGTTATCATCACGACGTACTGCGCCTCGTCCTCGCGTACCTCGACCGTCGCCTTGGTGGCTTTGGCATGCCGCAGCACGTTGGTGAGCGACTCCTGCACGATGCGGTAGATCGCCAGTTGCACCGCCTGCGGGGCGTCCTCGATGGTGTTCGCGAGAGTCACCTCAATGCCTTGCGCGGTGACGGATGCGACCAGACCGGGCAGGCGCGAGAGGTCGGGCTCGGGAACGAGCGGCGCATCCGGGTCCCCGTCCGCACGCAGCACGCCGAGCACCGAGCGCACCTCGTCGAGCGCACTCTTGCTGGTCTCCTTGATGCTCGCGAGCGCCTCAGCGGCGGCGTCCGGCTTGGACTCGATGAGGTGCAGCGCGACGCCCGCCTGCACGTTGATCTGGCTGAGCGAATGGGCAAGCACGTCGTGCAGTTCGCGCGCGATGCGCACGCGCTCGGCCTGCACCTCGGTCTGTTTGCGCTGCGCGAAGGCCCGTCGGTGCTCCTCGAAGTGCTCGCGCCGGCTACGAATCGACTCGGCGATGCCGAACACGAGCAGCACCCCCGCGGCGGTTGCCGCGATGTGGCCCGGGCTCCAGTGCACGCCGATCGACAGGCCGATAGCGACAGTCGCGATCCAGCCCGCGCCAACCGAGGCCCACGCCCACACGCGGGCCCCACGCACAACCGCGCTGCCGATCGCGAACGCGAGCGCGAGGTACGGCGGGGCCGGGTTGTGCGGGTCGCTCAGCAGAAAATCGGCGCAGGCCGCGGCCGACACGATCGCGACCACCGGTCCCGGGAACCGGCGGGCGGCGAGCAGCATGAGCGGCCCGAACAGGGCGAGGGCGAGCAGAGCGAGAGGGATGCGAGGGTCCGGCCCTCGAGCATGATCGAGCCAGAACAGCGCGGCCGGCACTTGCACCAGCAACGAGATGGCAACGGGGATGAGGAGTCGCGAGCGCCGGGGCATCCGGAATCCTGGCGGGAGTTTCGCCCACTCGTCGGCCCAGGGGCCATGCCAGTCGCGGGCTGCCCAGTCTCGGCCCGACCAAGAGGTGGCGCGGGCACGGTAGGGCATGTGTCGATGCTACGACCCGGTGCCCTCGAAAGCGTCGGCTTGCGGGTGGGGCGCGGCTACTCCGGCGGGAGTAGACGACAACGAAAAAGGCCCGGGTCGTGGAGGACCCGGGCCTAGCTCCCCGACTTGGACTCGAACCAAGAACCTGCCGGTTAACAGCCGGCTGCTCTGCCAATTGAGCTATCGAGGATTGAAACGCGTGGCTACTTTACCAAACGATGGCAGCCAGCCGAACCGCAGCAGAATCTAGGCGTTGGCCCGCTCCGGTTCGCGCAGATGATCGAGGGAGCGCACCAAACCAGAGACATACGGATGCCGTGGATCGGCAAGAACCTCGTCGACGTTGCCGATGCCCACGATGATGCCGCGGTGCATCACTGCGACCCGGGTGCTGATGCGCCGCACCTCAGCGAGATCCGCCGTGATGATGAGCGCGGAGAACGCGCGCTCCTTCTGCAGCGAGGAAATGATGTCGAGGATCGCACCGCGAACGGTGACATCAATGCCGGCGGTCGGATCGTCGGCCACGAACACCGTGGGCTCAAGAATCATCGAGCGGGCGATCGCCACCCGCTGCCGCTGGCCCTTGCTCAACTCGTGCGGGTAGCGGTTCATGGTGCCCATCGGGAGGCGCACCGCGTCGAGCAGCATCGCCACGTATTCGCCCGCCTCGTGCTGGTCGAACTCGTCGTCGCGCGAGAAGATCGGCTCCGCGATGTTCTCGCCGATCGTGAACCGCGGCTCGAGAAAATCGCCGGCCTCTTGTGGCAGGTAGCCGACCGAGATGCTCAACTCATCGCGCTGCTTGGTCGAGATGCCCCGAACATTCTGGCCCAGCACGCTCAACGATCCCCCGCTGATGATTGGAGAGATCTCCGGGCTGAGCTCGGCCTGCAGCGCGACGGCTTTCGCGAGCGTGCTCTTGCCCGCACCGGTCTCGCCCACGACTGCGAGCACCTCGCCGACGCCGATCTCGAAGTTCGCACCGTTCACCACGACGCCGCGGGTTTCCGGGTTTCCCGAGCGGTAGCGCAGCGAGAGGTCGTGCGCGACCACCGCGGGGTTCGTCTTCGGGTTGTCGCTCACGTTTCCAGGATAGACGGCTTAGTCTTCGCGCAGCGCCCGTCGTTCGGATTCGACCCGCACGAGGTCACGATTCAGCTGGCTGTACTTGTCCGGCTCCGCCGCGGCATCCATTCGCTGCATGACTCCCATGAGCTCGAGTTTCTCGCGCAGCAGGTCGCGGTCGATGAAGTCGGAGACGATGCGACGGCAGTACTCCGGCAACTTGTCTTCGCGCGCCGGCACCGGGGCGACCGCGAGTTGGTTCACCAGGGTCGCGAAATGGGTGGGCACTTCGGCGGCGACTCGGGCCAGCCAGTCCGGGGATTCCGCGTGCGCCAGGTTCACCGCGGCGGCATCGCGCACGACCGCGAGCGAGCCTTCGTTGAATCGAATGGCCAGCGCCTTGGCGAGCAGATCGGCGCCCACCAATTCGGGATGCTGTAACACCGCCATGAGAACATCGCGCTCCGTGCGCGTGGTGATGTCGGTGGCGAGGCGCGTGAGCGAGGGCTCGTCGACGTGCGGTGACTGAGGCTCGGCCTCGACAGCTTCGCGCTGCGTCAACTTGGGAGCGCTCGCGGGGACGTTCTTGCGCGCCGCCTGCACCGCGCTGCGCACCTCATCGGGATCCATGCCGAGCCAGCCGGCCAGGTTGCGAACGTAGCCGACGCTCAGTGCTTGATCCCGGATGCCCGCCACCACCGGTGCCGCGGCTCGGAGTGCCGACACCCGGCCCTCAACCGTCTCGAGGTCGTGCCCGGCAAGCACCCGGCGCACCATGAACTCGAACATCGGCTTGCGGATCTTGATCAGGCGGCGCACCGCGTCGTCGCCCTTGTTCAGGCGCAGGTCGCACGGGTCGAGTCCGTCTGGGGCCACGGCGACAAAGGTCTGCGCGGCGAAGCGCTGCTCCTCGGCGAAGGCTCGGCTCGCGGCCTTCTGGCCGGCCTCGTCGGGGTCGAAGGTGAAGATCACCTCGCCCGTGCCGGTCGTGTCGGCGTTGTCGACATCGCCGATCAGCCGGCGCACGATCTTGATGTGGTCGACGCCGAATGCCGTACCGCAGGTGGCGACCGCGGTCGTGACGCCCGCGAGGTGGCAGGCCATGACATCCGTGTAGCCCTCGACCACCACCACTTGCCGACCGCGCGCGATGTCGCGCTTGGCAAGGTCGAGACCGTAAAGCACCTGGCTCTTGTGGTACACCGCCGTCTCGGGAGTGTTGAGGTACTTCGGCCCCTGATCCTCATCGAGCAGTTTGCGCGCGCCGAAGCCGAGAGTCTGGCCGGTGACATCCCGAATCGGCCACACCAGCCGAGACCGGAACCGGTCGTAGGACTCGCCGCGATCCCCCTTGCCGGTCAGCCCAGCAGTGACGAGTTCCTCTTCGGTGTAACCGAGCGAGAGCAGGTGCTTGCTGAGCGCGCCGCCGCGGGGCGCGAAACCGATGCCAAAGCGCTCGGCCGCCGAGATGTCGAAACCGCGCTTGCCCAGAAAGACGCGGCCTGGCTCTGCCTCGGGGGTGCTCAGTTGGGCGACATAGAAATCGGATGCCGCCTGGTTCGCGGCCAGGATGCGCGCGCGGTTGCCGTGGTCAGTGGCGGCCCCGCCATCCTCATAATGCAGCTCATACCCGAGCCGGGCGGCCATCCGCTCGACCGCCTCGGAGAAGGAGACGTGATCCATCTTCTGTAGGAAGGTGAAAACGTCGCCGCCCTCGCCGCAACCGAAACAGTGGTAGAAGCCCACCTGGGGCCGCACGTGAAAGCTGGGGCTGCGCTCCTCGTGGAACGGGCACAGGCCCTTGAGTGAACCGACGCCCGCGCTTTTCAGCGACACGTAGTCGCCCACCACGTCGGCCAGATTGATGCGCGACCGGACCTCGTCGATGTCGTTTCGTCGGATCAGCCCAGCCACGCTGCGATTCTATGTTCCAGCGCCCACGCGAATCACCGCGAGCATTTTGTCATTCGCGTAACCTTTTCCCACCCGTCGACGATTACGACAGTGTGACGGGGGTTCGCCCGGCGCGGCAACCCCACGAAAGAATCGCATGTGCGGTTCCCAACAGGTAAGGATTCTCAATGCTTTCAGGTGCAAAACTGGCGGGCAACAAGCTCGTAATCGGATTGGTGGCAGGCGGCGCGCTCGTTCTCGGCGGCGCTGGATTCGCAGCCTATGCAGACATCCTTCCGACCGACGCGCAGCAGACAGCGCACGATCTGTTCGGTGCCCCGGCTCCGGCTGACGACGAAACGATCACGGACGAGACCACCCCCACTCCTGAGCCCAGCGAGACGGCAGTCGGGCCGGATGCGACCGGTCCGGCTGCACACGGACTGTGCACTGCGTTTACTCACGGCGGACTCGCTGTATCGTCTACCGCGTATCAATCGCTGGTCACTGCCGCGAACGGAGCCGAGAACATTGCGACCTACTGCGCGACCGTTCCGGCTCCGGGCAAGTCTGGCGAGCACAGCCACGGTCACGGCCAGAGCCAGATCTCGCATGGCCACGGTCACTCGCACGGTGCTCCTGAGGTCGACACCGACACCACCGACTAGCGGGCTCGGGTTCGGGCGCCAGGCGGGGGAATCTGGCGCCCGACATCCGGCAGTCGCGACGTGACAGCGTCACCCTCGATCGGCCCGACGTTCGAAGAGATCTACCGAAAACTCGCACCAGCGGTCGTCGGCTATCTGAGAGCACATGGAGTGGACGACCCCGAAGCGGTCACTCAAGAAGTTTTCATCGCAGTATTACCCAAAATCGGCTCGATTAGCGGCGGAGAGGATGGTGTTCGAACCTTGATCTACTCCATCGCCCATGCTCGCACCGTCGATCACCACCGGCGCACGGCTCGCATGCCGCACACCGTCGAATACGAGCGTGACCTCGACATGCGACTGACGGCATCCGCCGAGGATCTTGCCGTCGGTCGCGCCGATACGAGCAACGTGCTGTCGATGCTGTCGACCCTGGGTGACGACCA
Source organism: Salinibacterium sp. (assembly GCA_004297555.1). Taxonomy (GTDB): domain Bacteria; phylum Actinomycetota; class Actinomycetes; order Actinomycetales; family Microbacteriaceae; genus Rhodoglobus. The sequence goes on along the minus strand of SCSV01000296.1, from coordinate 1,083 downwards.
GCGCGAAGTGCTGTTGCTGCGCGTCGTCGCCGACCTGCCGCTCGAACAGGTCGCGACGGTCATGGGCAAGTCGGTCGGTGCCGTGAAGCAGCTTCAACGCCGTGCTCTGCTGACGCTCAAAGAGCACCCGCACATCACTGATCGGAGGCCGCGATGAATGTCGACGACCTGTTCTCCGACATTGATGAATCCACGGTGGATGCCGTTACGCCGCTGCTGCTCGAATTGCGACGCCTTGCGGATGGACCTGTTCCCACACCTTCGGCGGAACTCGCCGCGCTGCTTGCGAAGAACGTCACCTCACTCGAATCGCGTCGCTCGCGCCGCCAGAGCCGTCACCCGTTCCGCGGGCACCCGACGATCACCGCGCTCGTCGCAGTGGGCGTGCTCGCCGTCGGGGTTGGAACTGCCGCAGCCGTGAGCCCCGAATTTCGATCGGGAACGACGGATGTCATCACCGGCGTTCTGAACGGAACGCCCGCCAATCAGCACTCGTCCGGTCACACCGGGCAATCCGGCCCAGATTCGCAAGGTAACTCCGGCGGCAACTCAAGTGATGCCCCCGGTCGATCCCACTCCCCCTCGCCGACGCACTCGGCGCATCCCGGCAAAGGAAATGGGTCTACCCACTCGCGGGCGACCAATCACCCGACGCCGCCTGCCGAGGCGTCGGCGAACTAGCCTGGTCGCGCCTCGCAGTAGCTATTCCGGTGGATGCGCGTCGAGGAGCTTCTTCGCGTTGCGCATGACGCGGTTCGTGAAGAACATCGACGCAAGAATGCCCCCGAGATACAGTCCCGCTCCAGCGCCTATCGGGATGCCCGGCATGAGTGCGTAGAGCCCGGCCAGGGCTGCGCCAGATCCGGCATAGAGGAGCGGGATGTACCGCATCGTGAGCGGAACGTTGTAACGGATGCTCTCGGCGATTCTCAGACTTAGGTCGAGCAATTCCGGGCTCTCAGGTGCTCGCCCTTTGAGTGCGGCCGCTTGCGCAAGTTTCAGTTGCGGGCGGGTGAAACCGTCGCCGTCAACAAGCTGGAGCTCAGCCTGCACCTGGCGGAAGAACACGAACGCCACAATGAG
>SCSV01000295.1 GCA_004297555.1 Salinibacterium sp. | reverse complement strand
CGCCGTAGTCGCGGTACAGAGGGCAGTCGTGATGAACGGGCAACCGTAAGTCGCGTACGGCGCATCGATGCCCGCGGTGTCGCGGTACTCAATGAAGTAGTTGACACCGTTCGTGCCCTCAACGACCACCGAACGAAGTCCGGCTGCCGAGCTGAGCGGTTGAAGAACATAAGGGGTGGTGCCGACGGGCGCGATCGCGTACGACGACGCCGACCACATGCCGCTGCGAATCGCCTGCGGACTTGACAGCGAACCCGCGGCGTCGGTGCCGTCGCCGGACCCCATGACATCCGCGGAGTCGCCGTATTCGTTTATCGTGCACCCGTTCGTGCTGTAGCGACCGGGCGAGGGCGTAGCGCTCGAGCAGTCCAGCCAGTCTGCGTGCCCCAAGGAGAGATTGTGGCCGAGCTCGTGCGCGAGGGTGTGGTACTCGTTGGGATATTCGGTTGCGCCGAAGTGGCCAGAACCCACGACCCACAGTCCACCACCACTGTTGACGCTGCCCCCAACGGTGCCCAGTCCGACCGCCGACCCGCAGTTGGATGCGTGGGGGAAGATAAGCACGAGGTGCGCATTCGAAGTATTCGTGTACCCGATCTGAGCTATGGCCTTGGTGCGCGCCTCGTTGAGCAAATTGGTGAAGTTCGTGGCGTTGCTCACGTCGCAGCTGTACGCACTCTTGTACCACGCAGTTGCCCCGACGAATTCGAAACCGACCTTGCCATCGGACTGCGAGAGCCAGTAGCTATTGGCCGCAGCGACATCCGCCTGGATGTTGGCAACCGACTGACCGGACGTGATGGAGCAGCTTGATCCACACACATTGGCCGGGGTCACGGTGACCGCATACACCTGGTGCGTCGCGCTCACAGCGGGCGTCTGGTTCACCATCGCATCGACACCGATCGAACTGGAGCTCGGGGCGACAAGCCCGGATGCGAGCAGCGGACTGACCGCGCTCGAAAGTGCGGAGAACTGAACGCGGCCGTCTTTGCCGATCGGGGCGTGTGGCGGTACCGCCAGGCGGACGGTCACCGCCTTTTCGGGGCCGCCCTTGAGGTGCACCTTTGAGAAGTCGACGCTGAGGTACCCATAACCCCGGACGTCGAGAATCTTTACGGACTTGGGCGAGACTGCGTCCCCGACCTCGGTCACATAACCGGTGACGTCTTGATACCCCTGAGGAGCGGCGGTGGTCGTGCTGCGCGTCGCCATCGCAGTGGGAGTCGGCGTGGGAGTGGGGGTGGCGTCGAATTGTGCGCTCGGGTCTTGCGTCGCCACTGGGGTGGGCGTCGGATCGGCAACGTCGCTTGCAAAGGCCGGTGCTGTCACCGACCCGAGAACAATAGCGGCCGAAGCCAACACAGACAGGACAAGTGAGCTAGCGCGGCGCATTGGATCCATTCGGGAAGGGTAGGAACACTCAAGTAACGGCAAGGGTAGAAAACACTCAAGTATGGCGGCGCGCGAGCGAGTCAACTAACCCGCGAACGGGGGTCGGTCGGGCATCCCCAAGTGCAGAAAGGGCCGCAGCTCTTCGCTGCGGCCCTTTCCGGTGAAAATGGGTGTTACTTCAGGATCTTCGTCACCGTTCCAGCACCCACGGTGCGGCCACCCTCGCGGATTGCGAAGCGGAGGCCCTCCTCCATGGCGATCGGCTGGATGAGGTTGACAGTCATCTCCGTGGTGTCGCCCGGCATGACCATCTCGGTGCCCTCGGGCAGCGTGATGATTCCGGTGACGTCCGTGGTGCGGAAGTAGAACTGCGGACGGTAGTTCGCGTAGAACGGGTTGTGACGACCACCCTCATCCTTCGACAGGATGTAGGAGTTCGCCTCGAACTCGGTGTGCGGCGTAACCGAACCGGGCTTGACGACAACCTGGCCGCGCTCGACGTCTTCGCGCTTCGTGCCACGAAGCAGGAGGCCAACGTTCTCACCGGCGCGCGCGTCGTCGAGAGTCTTGCGGAACATCTCGATCGCGGTGACGGTGGTCTTCGAGGACTTCTCCTTGATGCCGACGATCTCAACTTCCTCGTTCGGAAGCAGGATGCCGCGCTCGACACGACCGGTGATAACGGTTCCACGACCAGTGATCGTGAAGACGTCTTCCACGGGCATGAGGAAGGGCTTGTCGGTCTCGCGCACCGGCTCGGGCACGAACTCGTCAACCTTGTCCATGAGGTCGAGCACGGTTGCGGCCCACTTCTCGTCACCCTCGAGGGCCTTGAGCGCGGACACGCGAACGACGGGAGCGTTGTCGCCGTCGAAGCCCTGGCTCGAGAGCAGCTCGCGAACCTCGATGTCGACGAGCTCGAGGATCTCCTCGTCGTCGACCATGTCGGCCTTGTTGAGCGCTACGACAATGTAGGGCACACCAACCTGGCGAGCGAGAAGAACGTGCTCGCGCGTCTGCGGCATCGGACCGTCGGTCGCAGCAACCACGAGGATCGCGCCGTCCATCTGAGCTGCACCAGTGATCATGTTCTTGATGTAGTCAGCGTGGCCGGGAGCGTCGACGTGAGCGTAGTGACGCTTCTCGGTCTGGTACTCGACGTGGGAGATGTTGATCGTTATGCCACGAGCCTTTTCTTCGGGAGCGTTGTCGATCTGGTCGAACGCGCTCGCCGTGTTGAGCTCGGGGTACTTGTCGTGCAGCACCTTCGTGATGGCCGCCGTCAACGTGGTCTTGCCGTGGTCAACGTGCCCGATGGTACCGATGTTTACGTGCGGCTTGGTCCGCTCGAACTTGGCCTTAGCCACTGTGGGTCCTCCTCAGGACTCTGGAGTACAGCATCCGGATTTCGTATCCGATTGCTGCACGAATTGGTGTGTGTTTACTTTAGTAGGTTTCTCGCTGGAGCCCGAGGTCGCGCCGGTGCAAAGCACCGGAACTCCCTCGGCGAATAGCCCCTAGGGCTATTCGCCCTTGTTCTTCTGGATGATCTCGTCAGCTACCGCGCGGGGAACCTCGGAGTAACTGTCGAACGTCATCGAGTAGACGGCACGACCCGAGGTCTTCGACCTCAGATCACCGACATACCCGAACATTTCCGACAGCGGTACGTGGGCGCGAACAACCTTCACGCCGGTCGCGTCTTCCATGGACTGAATCTGTCCACGACGCGAGTTCAGGTCGCCGATGACGTCGCCCATGTACTCCTCGGGAGTACGCACCTCGACCGCCATGAGCGGCTCGAGCAGCACGGGGTTCGCCTTGCGGGCGGCCTCTTTGAAAGCCATCGAGCCGGCGATCTTGAACGCCATTTCGGAGGAGTCGACGTCGTGCGCCGCTCCATCGAGCAGGATGCCCTTGACGCCGACCATCGGGTACCCGGCAAGCACACCGACGGCCATGGATGCCTGGAAACCGGCATCCACCGAAGGAATGTACTCACGCGGAACGCGACCACCGGTGACCCGGTTCTCGAATTCGTAAATCGTGTCAGGAGTGACCTCGAGCGGCTCGAGCGAGATCTGCACCTTCGCGAACTGACCGCTACCACCGGTCTGCTTCTTGTGGGTGTAGTCGTGCTTCTCGACGGCCTTGCGGATCGTCTCGCGGTACGCCACCTGCGGCTTGCCGACGTTGGCCTCGACGTTGAACTCGCGCTTCATGCGGTCAACGAGGATGTCGAGGTGAAGCTCACCCATTCCCTTGATGACCGTCTGGCCGGTGTCCTGGTTCTGCTCGGTGCGGAAGGTCGGGTCTTCTTCAGCGAGCTTCTGGATAGCGATACCCAGCTTCTCCTGGTCGGCCTTCGTCTTCGGCTCGATCGCGACCTCGATCACGGGCTCCGGGAACGTCATGGACTCGAGTACAACCTGGTTGTTCGGGTCGCACAGGGTGTCGCCGGTGGTGGTGTCCTTCAGACCGATGACCGCGTAGATGTGACCGGCGGTCATCGACTCGACAGGGTTCTCCTTGTTGGCGTGCATCTGGAAGACCTTGCCGATGCGCTCCTTCTTGCCCTTGGTCGCATTGACGAGCTGTGCGCCCGAGTCGGCCTGGCCGGAGTACACGCGAATGTAGGTGAGGCGGCCGAAGAACGGGTGAACGGCAACCTTGAACGCAAGCGCGGCGAACGGGTCGCTCGAGATCGGGTGGCGCTCGATGATCTTCTCGTCGTCGCGAACGTCGTGACCCTCAACTGCCGGCACGTCGAGCGGGCTCGGCAGGTAGTCGATCACCGCGTCGAGCATCGGCTGCACGCCGCGGTTCTTGAACGCCGAACCGCAGAGCACGGGGTAGATCTCACTGTTGATGGTGAGCTTGCGGATGCCCGCCTTGATCTGCTCAACCGTGAAGTCGGTGTCTCCGTTGAGGTAGCGCTCGAGCAGCTCGTCGTCGGTCTCTGCCACAACTTCGAGCAGGGTCGCGCGGTACTCGTTGGCCTTGTCGACGAGGTCGGCCGGGATCGGCTCGATGTCGTACTTGGCGCCCATGGCCACGTCACCCTTGGAGTCGCCGCGCCAGGTCAGCGCGCGCATCTCGACCAGGTCGACAACACCCTCGAAGGTGTTCTCGAAACCGATCGGCAGCTGGATGACCAGCGGACGAGCGCCGAGGCGCTTGATGATCGTGTCGACGGTGAAGTAGAAGTCGGCACCGAGCTTGTCCATCTTGTTGACGAAGCAGATGCGCGGAACGTCGTACTTATCGGCCTGGCGCCACACCGTCTCGGACTGGGGCTCAACGCCCTCCTTGCCGTCGAACACAGCAACCGCGCCGTCGAGGACGCGCAGCGAGCGCTCCACCTCGACGGTGAAGTCGACGTGACCCGGGGTGTCGATGATGTTGATCTGGTTGTTGTTCCAGAAACACGTCGTCGCCGCCGACGTGATCGTGATGCCGCGCTCTTGCTCCTGCGCCATCCAGTCCATCGTCGCGGCGCCATCGTGCACCTCGCCGATCTTGTGGGTGATGCCCGTGTAGAACAGGATGCGCTCAGTCGTCGTGGTCTTACCCGCGTCGATGTGCGCCATGATGCCGATATTGCGGACCTTGTTCAGGTCGGTGAGCACGTCCTGTGCCACGGGCGGTTCCTTACTGTTGGGTTCTGCTGATCATGTTTGTATCCGAGGCCCGGGACGGGCCTCGGCGCTGGCGGAGCGATGGAGGTCAGAAATGACCTCCATCCATAGCTCCAGCGCGCCGCGTCGCGGGTTTCCACGACTATTCAGCGCGCCGGCGGGTTACCAGCGATAGTGGGCGAATGCCTTGTTGGCGTCTGCCATCTTGTGCGTGTCCTCGCGACGCTTGACTGCGGCGCCGAGACCGTTCGACGCGTCGAGAATCTCGTTGGTGAGACGCTCGGTCATCGTCTTCTCACGACGGCTCTTCGCGTAGCTCGTCAGCCAGCGCAGGGCGAGGGTGTTGGCGCGGTGCGCCTTGACCTCAACCGGCACCTGGTAGGTCGAGCCACCGACGCGGCGCGACTTGACCTCGATGGTGGGGCGGACGTTGTCGAGGGCCTTCTTCAAGGTGACGACAGCATCCTGACCGCTCTTGGCAGCGACGCCTTCGAGAGCACCGTAAACGATGCGCTCAGCGAGGCCCTTCTTGCCATCGAGCAGAATCTTGTTGACGAGTTGACTCACAATGGGAGCCCCGTAGACCGGGTCCGCTACAACGGGACGCTTCGGTGCTGGTCCTTTACGTGGCATTACTTCTTGTCCATCTTCGCGCCGTAGCGGCTACGAGCCTGCTTGCGGTTCTTGACCGCCTGGGTGTCGAGGGCGCCACGCACAATCTTGTAACGCACGCCGGGGAGGTCTTTCACACGGCCGCCGCGAACGAGCACCATCGAGTGCTCCTGCAGGTTGTGACCCTCGCCAGGAATGTAGGCGGTCACCTCGGTGCCGTTGGAGAGCTTGACGCGAGCCACCTTGCGCAGAGCCGAGTTCGGCTTCTTCGGAGTGGTCGTGTAGACGCGCGTGCACACGCCGCGCTGTTGTGGGTTGGCCTTCAGGGCGGGAGCCTTGGTCTTGACGACCTTCGGCGAACGGCCCTTCCGCACCAACTGCTGAATGGTGGGCACTCAATTACTCCTTGATGTTGCTGCACGGTGACAGCGTCGTGATGGTTTAGACATCTGGACCCGCAGCACAACAGAACTTCTTCTGTTGGTTGTGGGTATGCCGTGGGGGCCGCTCAGAGAGAGCGAACCCTGTGATGTGAAGTGTCATTCACCCGGGTGTGCCATGGCACGCCTCAGACGTACGACAAAGCGCACACCTCGGAAACAATAGCCCTATCGACGATGCCGGTCAAATGATGGGGCGGTCGCGGTGGCGACCCTGGATCGCCGCGAACAACCCTAGGCAGTCGCGGCGGTGCGCTCCCGCTCGGCCTTCGTCTCGGCGACTTCCCGGTCGAACGCGGCCCGCCGTTCAATGTTGCGAGCTTTGACCCGACGACCTCGGGATGCGATTGCCGCACCCGCCCAGATCGTCACCTCGCGCGCGAGCAGAGCCGCCACGATGATGGTCGGGTTCTGCAGCAAGGCATAGTACTTGACAAGCGCCTCACTCGGCGTGTTCTGGATGACACCGTCATTGAGCAGCACCAAGCCGATCGAACCGAAGTAGACGAACACCGCAACGAAAATGCTGCCCACGATGTAGGCCGGCCAGGCGGCTCGGTTCACGATCAATACGAGCAGCACGAAGCCGATCACGAAGAACAGCACCGGAATATAGAACGTCGCGTCGGCCAAGAACGAGAAGTCGATCGGTCGGCCGCTGATCACATCGACGAGCTTCTCGTATCCAGCAAGCAGAGCAGTGAACACGATGCCGGAGAGCAGCGCATACAACGACCCGACGCCGCGGTTGCCCTTCTTGCGGGGCGGTCGCGGCTCGGTGACATAGACGACTTGCTGCACGGGAGCGGCGGCCGTCTCAGCTGGGGGGTTGGCGGAAGCATCCGCTTCAGCGGTTTCGACCGGCTTCTGCACGGGCGCGGCGGTCTCGGCCTCTGAAGGATCGCTCGCGCTCTCCTCGTTCGATGCGCTCTCGGCGGTCGGCTTCTTCTCGCTCACGATGCAACTCCTGACGGCCCGCACGGGCATCCGATTTACTTCGTGCTCAGCCTAGTCTCGAGGCCGAACACGACTCAATGCGTCGCAGTCGGGGTCGGGGTCGGAGTGTGCGTGGGTGTACGAGTCGGGGTGGGCGTGGCAGTCGGAGTGTGCGTAGGCGTCGGCGTCGCAGAGGGGGTCGGCAGACCGTCAAGCAACGGGTCGTTCAACACATAGACGTATCCGGAAATTACGTCGCTGTAGCCGCCGCCCTGCTGGGGCTTAATTGCAAACACGTTGATCAAGAACAATCGGTCGCCAAATTGCACCGACTTGATGAAACCGACGATGCTGTCGTAGCTGCCGCTGACGGTCACCGAGACTGGGATGACCACGAAGTTGCTCGAGGTAACGAGAGGGCTGCTGAACGCCGGAGTGCCCACCGGTCCGACGGCCGCGGGTGGTGTGACCGGGGCGGCAGTTTCGCCTGCCGCTGTCGGTGTCGGGCTAGGCGTCGTAGCTTCGCTCGGTGGTGCGGCCGGGCCCGGGGCCAGCGTAGGTAGGTACGCCTGTGCATCGCCCACGGTCATTGCATCGAATGAGACCTGGTTCGTAGCGCTGGCTCGGTTGAGCTCACCGACGAATCGCGCCAGCGCGATGTCGGAGGGTACGGCAACCTGAAGATCGGCGAGTTGCTGCTCCATCGCGTCAATTGACGCGAACTGCTCGCGCAGCCGGGCAAGCTCCTTACGATGCACCTTGTTTTCTTCGTCGACGGTGGCGCGCTGACTGCGCGCGTCAAAGCCGGCAGATATCTGCGGGCTGATCCCGAGGAAGTACCCGAGCAAGACAATGCCAACTGCCACCAGCGCGGTGCCAAGGATCCAGATGCGACTTGAGTTCATCGGATGATGCCCTTCGCATCGACAAAGCGGTACGCGAGTGCGTCGCTGTTTACGTGCATGACAATGGCGGTTTCGTATACACCCTTGGAAGAACCGACGCTGGTCGGAGACGCATCCGTAAAGCCTGGCAGGGTCACGAGACTGTTGAGCAACACCTGCACGTCAGGTAGCGAGGTTGTTTGCACGGTGAAAGTGAAAGTTGCGATGCGCGATTTTTGCAGTGGCACGGTCGCTTGGCTGTATGGAGCGAGCGGTGAACCAGAATCCAGGTCGACGGTCGCAATCTTCGCACCGGCCGGAAGTGTGTCCCGCACCCTGCCGAGGTAGTCGGCGAGGTCGATCTCGGTCGAGCTGCCCACCGCGCGCGCCGCCTTCGCGAGCTCAACCGCAGAGGCGACGCGCCCGGCATCGGAGTATTTTGCCTGTTGAAGAAGGATGTCGTTGGTCTCGTTGTTTCCCTCGTCGAGCATGGCCTGGGATTGTAGGGCGAAGAATGCAGCCCCGCCGATGCCCGCAAGTGTGACGGCGGCGACCAAGAAAAGTGCCGAGATGAGCCGGCCGCGCAGTAGTCGAGCCTGCTTCTTCTCATTGATCTCCGGTGGCAGCAGGCTGACCCGGGGCTCGCCACCGACAACGAGCGCGGCTTTGTCTTTCTTGCTCATGCTTGATGCCCCATCGCCAGGCCGAGGCCCACCATCATCGACTGCGCGTGGTCGCCGTCAATGCGCGACAGCTTCGAGGAGAGCGTCGCGGCATCCCGAAGATTACCGGCGACAACCGGAACGCGCGTCAATTCGGTCAGCGCGTTGGTGAATCCGCGCAATCTCGCACCACCACCGGTGATGGCGATTCGGTCGATCGACCTGCCCGGCTGAGCAGAGGTGTAGAAGTCGAGGGTCTTGCGGATGCCACTGAGCAGCTCTCCGCTGATCTCGGTGATGACAGCGGATGCCGGCGCTGCCTCGGCAAGGTTTGTCGGCTCCATCCCGAGCTTGCGCTTCGCCAATTCCGCCGTTGCCGGGGCCATGGAGAGTCGGCTAACCAAAGCTTCGTTGATCTCATTGCCTCCGCCGGCGATGATGCGAACGAACTCGGGAATGCCGTTTCTGGAGATTACGACGTTGGTCATGAACGAGCCGACGTCGACTGCGGCGAGAGTGCCGTTAGAGATGCCCGCGGCTCGGTGAACGCGGGTGATGGCGAACGGGATGAGGTCGACATCCATCACCGCAAGACCGGCCAGAGTTGCCGCGCTGATGTTCGCAAGCACCGATTCCTTGGTTGCCGCAATCAGCAGCCCGTTGATGGAGCGCGCCCCGTCGACCATGACCTCAGAGACCGGGTAGAAGTCGAGCACGGCCTCCGACACGGGCATCGGTACATGCTCTTGCACCTGGAAAGGCAGGGATTCACGCAGTTGATTCATCGGGGCATACGGCAGCGTGATGTCACGCGCGAAGACCCGCTGGTTGCCCATACCGAGCACGATGTTGCGGGTCTTGAACCCGCCCGTTGACCAGAGCTTCTTTAATACTGAAGCAACGGTATGGGGCTCAAGCACTTCGCCGGCACGTACAGCCCCCTCCGGCAACGGCAGTTGGTGGAATCGAGTAACCACCGGGTGCTGCTTCGAGGGGTCTTTCACCTCGACGGCGCGGACCGAGTCGTCGCCAATATCGACGCCGACGATGCTCTTAGCCATTGCTCCCCTAAACGATTCCGTAAAACGCTAGATACGACGACGCTAGACGCTCTCCGCCCAGAATGCCGATCCACGCGCCGATGAGCATCCAAGGTCCGAATGCAATTGCGGTCTTGCGCCCGGCCCTCCGCAGCAGCATGAGAGCCACGCCGAACAAGCCCCCGAGCACGAATGCGGCGATGGATCCGACGATGAAGGCATCCCACCCGAGCCAGGCCAGGCCGAAGCCGAGCAGGAGGGCGAGCTTCACGTCTCCGAGCCCCATGCCGCCTGGATGCACGAAAGCGAGCGCAAAATACACCGCACCGAGAATCGCCGCCCCGATGAGCGCTCGCACAAGCGAGTCGACATCCCCGCGAAGGAGGCTCGCCGCGGCCAGGAGCACCCCGACAACGGCATAGGAGGGGTAGATGATCGCGTTCGGCAGAGTGTGCGTGTCAACGTCGATGAGCGCGAGTGTGATGGTGACGGCGGCCAGATAGAGGAACGCGATGACGTCGATGACCAGGATTGCGGGCATCCCGAGCGCCGCCGATGGCGAGGCGAACAGCCAGACAACGATGGCGAACAGCAGCGCGGTGCCGAGTTCGACGGCCGGGTAACGTGCCGAGATCGGTGCGCCGCATGCGCGGCACTTTGCGCGCAGCAGCACCCATGACAGCACCGGAATGTTGTCGTAAGCGCGAATCTGAGCACCGCAATGCGGGCACGCGCTCGGCGGCGACACCACGGATAGCTTTCGCGGGATGCGGTAGATCAGCACATTCAGGAACGAACCGATCACCGCCCCCAGCAGGCCCGCCGCCACAATCACAAGGGGCATCAGCCTGCCACGTCGTAACGCGAATTGATGGTTGCGGAGGCGAGCACAGTACCGCTCGCCGTTCCGTCGGAGCCGATGCCCGGAATTGTGAACTTCACGAGCTTGATTGTGCTGTCGTTCGGATAGTTCACCGAACCACCATAGATCTGACCCTGGAAGCCGTTGAGCACATTCTGGAAGTTGATCGAACATGGCGTGTAGATGAACCAAGCCACATTGGTGATGGTCGTGTTCTGAATGCTGATATTGCCGGAGGTGCCCGAACAGGTCGGCGAATACTGGGTCGGGCTGGTTCCGGCGACCGGAGTCCAGGTGACATTGCTGGAGTCGGCCGGCACGATGAACTCGAATCCGTACTCGGTCGAGCCGGTCGACTTCAGCGTGAACGTGCTGTTCGTGGTGAATCCGCCCGAGTTCATGATCGCGACGTTTCCGCCAATCGTGATCGAGGCACTGTTGAACGTCAGGGGCGAACTGCAGCCCTGGATCACAATCAAGTTGTTTCCGCTGTGCGAGGTCGACAGCCAGTTGAGCGCTTGCGCGCACGAGGTGGCGTAGCCCGCCGCCGATGCCGTGCTCGCGGTGTACGTGGTGACGGTCCAACCCGAGCTGCCCCAGGTATTGAGGTCAGACGTCGCGCTGTTGATTCGCGGCATCTGCTGGCGCGGTGGCTTGTTGACGACGGTCGTGTTCGGGTAGCCGAGCGCCGCGGGCAAAGCGATCGCCGGACGCGGAGCCGGGATCGTCAGAGTGCTGCCGCATGCTACGTAGTTCGCATTTGCGGTTCCTTGGCACGAGCCGGCGACGTTTGCAATGTCGGACTTCTTGCCGCCGATCGTGCCGCCCACGCGCACGCTGCCGCCGACATGACCGTCGCCGTTGGCCGCGCCGTTCGTAAAGTTACCAGTAATGCTCAGTACGTCGGCCCCGGCCGCGTAGTCTGTATTTCCGTAGCCGCCCACCGCGATGCCGCTCTTCGCGTAGATGCTGCCGCCGATCTTGGCCCCATTGGTCGTTGTCACAGTGCCGCCGAGCGATGCCACTGTTCCGCACACATTGAGCACCGACGAGGTGCCCGGGCAGACCGCGGTATTCGCGCCGTTCGACCCGATGGTGATGTTGCCATTCGCGATGATCGACCCGGCAACGTGGCCGGTGCTGACGTCGAGCAGACCAGTGCCAGCGGCCCAGACGTCGCCGCCTGAAATCGCCTGTGAGCTGAAGGTCACCGTGCCGCCGGCCCAAGCGCTGCCAGCGGTTTCGCAACTGCCCTGCAGGCTGATGTTGCCTTCTGAGTAGAGGGTGCCCTCGACATCGGACTTGGTCTTGCAGATGATCGTGCCGTTGCTATAGGTGTTCGCGTCGTTGGCGTTGTCAGTACTGCCCTCAAAGTCGGTGTTCGTGCTGAGCGTGAATCCGCTCTCACTGAACAGCACGTTGTTGAGGCTGCCGCCAGTGACGGGAGCAGTGACCGCGAGGTCGGCCTTGATGACCTTCGTGTTGCTGTAGCCGATTTGGGTGGACTTGTTCGCAGCCGTTCCGGTCGAGGTAATCGTCGCTGCGGCCGGCGTGCCCGTCGTGAGTGTGGAGCCCGCGCAACTCAGCGTGCTTCCACCCGCGTCGCGGTATTGCACCGTTGCCGTGAACACCGGCACGGTCGTAGAAGAGCCCGAACAGATGTAGTTGCCCGCTGCGATCTTCGCGTACAGGCTGTCGATGCCGGCATCCGCCGCAGCGCGCGCCTGCACGTTGGAGCGGGTTCTCGTGGAACTCGCAGTGCCGGAGAGCACCGCGGCTGAGATCGCGACCCCGATGACGGCGGTGATCGCAGTGAGAGCAACTACCGCGACGAGGGCGGCGCCCCGTTCGTTTTCGGTTTTCATTACTCGACTCCTTAGAAACATGTTGTGGGCACCGTGAGTGTGTTGGCTTGTGGGCGTTTGAGGATTGTGGTCTTGGAAAGAACGGCCTTGGTGGACCCGTTGGTCACCTGGATTGCCAGGTCGACCTGGCCTGCGGAACCCGTGAAAGCCTGGGTAGTGCCGCTCGGCTTTGTCACACCAGTGGTGATCATCTGCCAGCTCGCGAGGTCGCCGATCACGGTCGGTGCCGCGATCATTCCGCTGGTGCTGGTCTTCTGGTAGAACGTGCCGCTGTTCGTCAAGTACCACGCGCGGCACTTCCATGTGGAGACACCCGCCGTCGTCGTCGACACCGAGCGACTGCGCACGAGCTGACCGAGCGTGGTCGGCGCATCGACCTGGAACGCCGAAGCGTTGCGGATGCCCGACCGCACCGAGCTCGTGACCAGTTGCGAGATGCTCGTCGAATCCGCGAGGTTCGTGAGGTCGCGCTGGGCCGTGATCGAGGAGATCAGGATGTTTCCGGCGATGCCCAGCACCACGACCGACAGGATCATGTAGACGAGCAGCTCGACGAGGCTCATACCCGCCTCGGGGGCATCCAGGATGGCGCGAATGCGGGCGTTCATCAGGCGGCGCTCACATAGATCCAGGTGGTCGCCGTGGACAGCACCGTGGTCTTGCCGGACTCCACGACATCAGCGGTGAAGGTCGCAGTGCCGGGGTAGGTGGCCGGGCAGCTAACCGCGCGACGCGGCTGGAGAATGATGCCCCGGGCATCCGTCGTCGTAGCAATCGGACTGGTGGCGAACGCGGTCAGGCCGGTGCAGGTTGCGGTCTGAGTTCGGGCGAGATCGAGTTGTTGGCTCACGAGCTGGCTCGCAGTGCCGATTGTGACATTGGTCTTCGTGAGTTGAAAACTGCTGATGACCATGGGCAGGAACGCCATGGCGACGAGAGCGAGGAGAAGCATAGAAACGACGACCTCGATCAACCCGATGCCTGCTTCTGTGCTCTGCTCTTGCCGAACCATTGGTCGTGTCCCCCCTTTGAAACACCAGAACGACAGCGGGTCGGCGCGAAGGCTAAGTATCAACCCTCGCGCCGACCGCGGCCGTCATTCGAGAACTGTCCCTGTTACGGGCAAGCAGTCGTTTCAGTAACTGCGGAGCTGTCCGTGACCACGTAGTACTTGGTCGAACTGGTGTAGTTACCACAGATGGAGAACGTCGATCCAGTACCCGCGACATAGGTCAAGGTGTAGGTTCCGGCGTCAGGGTTGGGAACACCAGCGGTCGGCAGGTCAGCCGGCAGCGAGTTGTTCTCGGTGAAGTACGCGATCACCGAGGTGCGCGCTTCAGCGGTAGCCGACTTGGCCGAGTTGTCCTTGGCGGTCTGCTGAACAGTCAGATACACGGGAATCGCGATTGCCGCGAGAACACCGAGGATGAGAACGACGATGAGCAGCTCGATAAGGGTGAAGCCCTTTTCGTCCTGCCCCATGGATGCACGCCTCTGTGCGAGTGCGTGATTGATGCGAGTAATCACGGAAATTCCAATCTATTAGTGCAATGAGCTTGCAAAGTTTGGTGGCCCCCCAAAGCTGACCCCCTGTGACAATAGTGTCGTGAGTTGTCCCCCGCGGTAATCCCACGAACAGGTCACAAAAGCACAATCGGCGAGGACTGATAAATCACCTCCTCGCCGACGTTTTGGCAGCGTTTTGCTTGCCAGGTAGACACCTAGGTGCACGGGGCCCCGACGCCCACTGCTGTCGAGTCTGTCACCCGGTAGGTTGTCGAGGACCCGAAATACGTGCCACTAAGGCAGAACGCGTCCCCCGCACCCGGAATGAACGTGAGGGTGTATGTGGAGGGTTCTGCGGGTGGCACACCGGCCAGCGCGAGCGTCGCGGGCATCGTGTCGTTCTTGGTGAAATACACCATTACGGCGATATCCGCTGCGGCAACTGCTGACTTTGCCGAGTTGTCTTTCGCGTTCTGCTGGACGGCCAGGTAGGTCGGCACGGCGATGGCCGCGAGCACTCCGAGAATCAGCACGACGATGAGCAGCTCGATGAGCGTGAATCCCTCGTCGAGAGGCTCTGCGGATGCGCGCCTCAGCGTCAAGGAACGATTGATGCGAGGTGCCACCACTAGGTCCAATCTCTGGTGCTGCGTTGAGCGTGCAAAGGTTGGTGGCCTGGGGTGTGACCGCCGGATAAGGGTCCTACTTGTTGATGGCGCCGATGATTCCGAAGATCGGCAGATACAGGGACACGATCATTCCACCGACCACGAGGCCGAGGAATGCGATCATGAGCGGCTCGATCAGAGCCGTGAGCTGTTCGGTCGTCGCCTGGACTTCGTCGTCGTAGAAATCGGCGATCTTGCCCAACATGGTGTCGAGAGCACCGGCGTCTTCACCGACCGCGATCATCTGCGTGACCATCGTCGGAAACACCGGCTGGGTAGAGAGCGGCTTCGCGATCGACTGGCCGACGCGCACCGACTCGCTCACGCTCTCCAGCGCGCGCTCGATCACCCAGTTGCCGGATGTTTCACCGACGATCGCCAGGCAGGTCAGGATCGGCACGCCCGCCTTGATCATGGTCGAGAAGTTACGCGTGAACCTCGCGATGGCGATCTTGGCGGTGAGCTTGCCGAACACCGGCAGCTTGAGCTTAAGCGGATCGAGGAACTGGCGCACATTCTCGTCGTTCTTGTGCCCCTTCCACCAGATCGCGAAAATGACGATCGCGATGACGATCGCGGGTGCGAGGAACGGGAAGATTCCGGAGAGGAAGACCAAG
>SCSV01000294.1 GCA_004297555.1 Salinibacterium sp. | reverse complement strand
GCCGATCCGGAATCATGTGGCGCCGCTCTCTCAAGGCATTGCGCGTGCAACCAACGCACCCGCCGCGGGCAACAACGTCGTCTTCAACCTCGACCGCAACATCTCGGCCTCGATCCAGGTTGGCCAGCGAATCTGGATCATGGACGCAACCAACGCCGCCGGCCAGGCGCTTCCCGCCGACAACCTCGAAAACCAGGTGGTCGGCGCGGTGACAGCAGCGACGATCACGATCAACACCACGGCCAACGCGCACGCCGTGAATGCGATCCTGGGACTCGATCCTTGCCCGATGTATTTCACATGGGGCGTCGGCATAGCCGCGCCGACCGTCTACATGACGAGTCGCGCCGACGGGACTTGGGTCGCGGCCACCAACAGCGCCAGCGTGATCCCACAGAGCGCTGGGATTGGCTCGGGTGCTGGTGTCAACAATCCAGCGCCAGGCACCAACCAATTCGTGGGCATGACCGCCGCGCTCAATGGCACCGCCGGCCCGACGTCGTTCCGCGGCAATTTCCAGCACCTAAACTTTTGGCCGGTCGGCACGCAGGTGGACCAGGATCGCATGGTCCCGAACTTCACCACGAGCCTTGCGCAGAAGTTCTTCAGGTCGCTCCAGAACTCCAGCTACGGGCTCGCGATCGGCCCCGGGGCAACCTAGGCCTGAGGCCTCATGGCGGACTTCAACGGAGCCATGACTGCGGCACCGAACGCGGCGCCTGTGCAGTCGATCAGCGTCCACACGCCGAACGACTTCAATCAGGCCGCCCTGCTCCAAGCGGCTGCCTCGTCGCCAGCGAACGCCGTCCACCCGACCAGCAGCTTCTATGGCGTCATCTTGAACCTGGTGCCGGTATGTCCAGGCGCGCCGGGAGGCTAGGCCGTGGCGGATTTCTTTGGCGCCATGACCTCCGCCCCAAATGGGGCGCCCGCACAGTCGATCAGCACCCACGCCACGATCGATTTCGGCGGTCTCGCTGGCGCGGTGCGGTTGCACTCGTGTCCGGCCGCAGTCCCACAACTCGCGTTTCTCCAGCTCACGCCGGCGGGATCGAACCTGTTCCGGGTGTTCTTGTCGCGGGAGCCCGTGCATCAAAGCGTGCTCGGCCCCACCGACGCGCTGAACCGGCTCAACTGGTCCCTTTCGGTGCTCTCCGGATTCGCCACGATCCCGGTGATTGAGCAGGTCGAGAACGCACAGCCCCAGGCGACGCTGTCCGTCTCTACGCCAGGCGCCTGGTCGATCGATCTCCGCGTCGACCGACCGATCCTGCTCCTCGCGATCTATCAGGTGGTTGCCAACCCGAACCTCCTCGCCGCCGACGGGAGCCAGCTTGCGGCGTCGCCTAGCGACCGTGCGAGCGCGCCGGGGATCATGCCGCCGATCTCGCGTGTGCCGGTGAAGCCCCAGACGACGCTGCAGGGTGTCGACCTGCGCTATGACACGTTCGCGGGCACGTTCGTGCTCGACGCGAAGACAGACATCGACGTGCAGATGGGGCTCGACGCGGTGAAGAAGCGCGTGATTCGGAGGCTCATCTCGACGCCGGGCGGCTTCTATCACCTGCGGGACTACGGGGTCGGGCTGCGAAACAAGGAGGTCTATCGGACCACCCAGCTGTCGACTCTTCAGACCCGCGTGAAGCAACAGGTGTTGCAAGAATCCGAGATCCTCGACGCCAAGGTGCAGGTGTCGCTCGTCGCGCAGAACACGTTGGTCGTCTCACTCACAGCGAAGACGCAGACCGGTGCTGGGTTCGAGATGCAGGTCACGGCGCCGCAGTCGGGGCCGATTCGGGTCGTCTAGAGGGAAGGAGCGCGCTGTTGGATCTCCCATCTCGCGATGAACTGTTCCAGCGCTTTCGGGCGGCGCTCCTCAGCTCGGCCGGTACTCGGATCTCGCCTCGCGAGCTCGATCGCCCTGGCAGCGACGTCAACCTGATCGCGGCCGCGGCCGCCTTGCTCGGCGAGGAGATCGTCACCCGGCAGGCCCAGCAGATCGCCGGGCTCTTCGAGGACACGGCGACCGGGAACCAGCTCGACCGCGTGGTCTTCGACCGCAAGGGTGTTGCTCGAAATGGGGCCGCCCCCTCGGTCCTGACCTTCAGCCTTTCGCGCCCGACGATCGCCGCGGGTGCTGGCACCATCGTGGGCGGGCTCCCGGGGTCGACGCCGGCGCCCACCAGGGTGCAGAACCAGGCCGGGACCGTCTACCTGCTCACACAGAGCGCTTCATTCACGGCCAACCCGGATGCGACGGGCCTCGGGCCGATCACCGTCACCGGCCAGGCGCAGTTCGCTGGGCTCG
>SCSV01000293.1 GCA_004297555.1 Salinibacterium sp. | reverse complement strand
ACGACATGCTTGCCCGAGATCGGCACGCCATAACGTTGCAGCAGCTCGACGATCCCGGCAGGCGTGCACGGCAGCGGTGAATCGATCTCGCCGCCCACGCCCAGCACGAGGCGCCCGAGGTTCGTCGGGTGCAGGCCGTCGGCGTCTTTGTCCGGGTCCATAAGTTCGAGCATGGCGTTCTCGTCGAGTCCGGCAGGCAGCGGCAACTGCACTATGTAGCCGGTGACAGCGGGGTCGGCGTTGAGGCGGGCGATCGCGGCCTTCACCTCGGCCTCGGATGCCGTCGCAGGTAGATCGACGCGAATCGACTCGATGCCCACTTCTGCGCAGTCGCGGTGCTTACCCGCGACATAGGAGACCGACCCGGGGTCATCGCCCACCAGCAGCGTGCCGAGTCCCGGCACGATGCCCCGCGCCTTCAAGGCAGCGATGCGCTGACCCAACTCGTTCTTGACAGCGGTCGCAGTGGCGACACCGTCGAGGCGCACTGCGGTCACGCTACGCCCACGTGCCGGGGCTCGTGAGGCCCGGGTAGAGCGGGTAACCATCGGTGAGGGTCAGCACGCGCGAGCGAAGCGCTGCAACATCCGGATTAGGCATGAGAGCAGTCGCGATGATGTCCGCCACCTCGGTGAACTCCTCGTCGCCGAAACCGCGGGTGGCGAGCGCTGGGGTGCCGATTCGCACGCCGGACGGGGTCATCGGCGGGCGCGGGTCGAAGGGCACGGCGTTGCGGTTCACCGTGATGCCGACGGAGTGCAGGATGTCTTCGGCATCCTGACCATGAATCGCCGAGTTGCGCAGGTCGACGAGCACCAGGTGCACGTCGGTGCCGCCGGTGAGCACGTCGATGCCCGCTGCCTTGGCATCGGGCGAGGTGAGCCGGGATGCGAGGATTTGCGCGCCGCGAATGGTGCGCTCCTGGCGATCTTTGAACTCGGGCTCGGCCGCGAGCTTGAATGCGGTGGCCTTCGCAGCGATCACATGCATGAGCGGGCCGCCCTGCTGGCCCGGGAACACGTTGGAGTTGATCTTCTTCTGCAGTTCGAGGTCGTTGGTGAGGATGAAGCCCGAGCGCGGACCACCGATCGTCTTGTGCACGGTCGAGGAGGTGATGTGCGCGTGCGGCACTGGCGAGGGGTGCAGGCCAGCAGCGACGAGACCGGCGAAGTGCGCCATGTCGACCCAGAGCTTGGCGCCGACCTCATCCGCGATCGCGCGGAAGGCCGCGAAGTCGAGCTGGCGGGGGTATGCCGACCAGCCGGCGATGATCACCTGGGGCTTGAGCTCGAGCGCCTTCTCGCGCACGACATCCATGTCGACGCGGAAGGTTGAGGGGTCGACGCCGTAGGCGTGCGCCTCGTAGAGCTTGCCGGAGAAGTTGAGCTTCATGCCGTGGGTGAGGTGGCCGCCGTGCGCCAACTCAAGGCCGAGGATGCGGTCGCCGGGCGTCGCGATCGCCGCGAGCACTGCGGCATTGGCCGAGGCACCGGAGTGGGACTGGACGTTGGCGTAGGCGGAACCGAAGAGGCTCTTGGCGCGCTCGATGGCGAGCGACTCGGCCACATCCACGAATTCGCACCCGCCGTAGTAGCGGCGGCCGGGGTAGCCCTCGGCGTACTTGTTGGTGAGCACCGAGCCCTGAGCCTCAAGCACCGCGCGCGGCACGAAGTTTTCGCTCGCGATCATCTCGAGGGTGCCCCGCTGGCGGCCGAGTTCGGATTCCAGTACCGCAGCGATCTCGGGATCAACCTCGGCGAGAGGCGAGGTGAAAGTGGAGGGAACAGACGATGGCACTGGCGGGCTCCTTTTGCT
>SCSV01000292.1 GCA_004297555.1 Salinibacterium sp. | reverse complement strand
TGCTCGCAATCGCCTCCCGGGGTGATGCCGGCGACGGCCGCCGTGACGGCGTCGGTGACGCCGCCCACATCCCCGCGTGAGAGGGCACCAGTCACCGCGGGGACGGCGTCCTTCACTGCGCCCGTGGCTGACTGCAGCGTCGAGCTGGTGGCGCCGCCCAGCGACCCGACCGGACCCTGCGTCGCGGCGCCCGCCGGGGCGACGAGGACGGTGCTCGCGGCCAGGGTGAGCGCCAGGGTGGTGAGTATTGATGACATCCGTGTCATGACTTCTCCTGGTGGTGTGCAGGGCACACGACAGGACGCCGGTTCGCACGGAGCGTGGGGAACGTAGGAAACGCGTGTGGGGGCACGGCTGGCGCGTCAGACCTGGACGCCCGTTGTCGTCTCGCGTGCAAACTCGACAATTTGTCTGTTCGCCCCATCGGGCCTAAACGCGCGCGTACCAGCCGCCGACGACGTGGGTGCTGTGACCACGCTCAACCCCGAGGTCGAAGAGCTGTTCGAGGAGCAGGGCGCCCGAGAGGCGTCCGCCCCGCCCGCGCGCACGATCGTCGTCGAAACGACGGCTGCCGTGGCGCTCGGCGGTGTCGTGGTGGCGATGACGACGCTGTTCCCGCACGGTGAAAGCGCAGCTCCCGCCGTCCTGGCGGTGCTCATCGTCGCGTACGCGCTCGCCGCGCTCGTGCGGTTCGACATCGGTCTCGGGTTCACCTCTCCCGTCCAGCTCGTGTTCGTTCCGATGTGGTTCGAGGTCGCTCCTGCGATGCTGCCGGTGGTCGTGGCGGCCGGCCTCCTGCTGGAGCAGGTCATCACCGTCCTCGCCACCCGTCGTGCGCGACATCCCCTGCGCATGCTCAGCAGCATTCCCGACGCGTGGCACGCGGTTGGGCCGGCGCTCGTCATCGGGTTCGCGGGTGTGACCGAGCCGAGCTTCGCGGACTGGCCCATCTACGTGGCCGCATTCGGTGCACAGGTCCTCGTGGACTTCAGCGTCGTGACCCTCCGCGGGTGGGCCGACCTCGGGCTGAAGCCGGATCTCCAGGTGCGGGTGACGGCGTGGGTCTACGCCGCGGACGCTGCCCTCATGCCGGTCGGCCTCCTGACCGCCGTGGCCATGGTCCAGGCGCCTGCCGCCGTGGTGTGTCTTCTCCCGCTCCTCGGGCTGTTCGCGGTCTTCGCGCGCGAGCGAGATGAGCGGATCCGCCAGGCGCTCCAGCTCTCGAGCGCGTACCGCGGCACGGCGATCCTCCTCGGCGACGTGCTCGAGGCAGACGACGCGTACACCGGCGGTGAGCACACGAAGGGCGTCGTGGAACTGGGCCTGGAAGTCGGGCGCGAGCTCGGCCTCGGATCGCGTGCGCTGCGGGACCTCGAGTTCGGCTCGCTCCTGCACGACATCGGAAAGCTCCGCGTGAGCAACGAGATCATCAACAAGCCCGGGAAGCTCACCGACGCTGAGTGGGAGATCATCCGCCGCCATCCCGTCGATGGCCAGGAGATGCTGTCCCGGGTCGGAGGGGCACTCGAGAAGGTCGGCGCGATCGTTCGCGCCCATCACGAGCGCGTCGACGGCGGCGGCTATCCGGACGGCTTGAAGGGCGACGAGATCCCGATGGAGTCGCGCATCATCTGCGTCTGTGACGCGTACAGCGCGATGACGACCACACGCGCGTACCGCCGGGCGATGAGCCGGGCGGACGCGATCGCGGAACTCCGGCGGTGCGCCGGGGACCAGTTCGACCCCCAGGTCGTGGAGGCGCTGATCCGCGTGGTCGAGCGGACACCGGAGGCGGACGCTCCGGTTCCGCACCTGCGCCTCGCGGCGTAGAGCACCACGAGGCGCAGGTGAGCGGGCGCGCGCAAGGCGACCCGCGAGAACCGACGGTTCACATCATCTCTAGCGACGGACGGGCATGGGGGATCCTCCGTTCTTGGTGACAGGGAGTGACGACCCGAGGTGCTGTGGCGTCCAGCCGCAGCACGGGTGATCTGGGGATCGCGGTCGTCACGGATCGGACGGTGGGAAGCAGGCGCAGCATCGGGCTCATCCGCGCTGCTGCGTCGAAGGGACAGCGGGGACGGTGCGCCGGAACACCGGAGCAAGGCTCGGTCGCCACAGCGCGAGCCCGAGGGCGAGCACGACGCTCCCGCCGAGGCTCCCGGCGAGGAGGTAGACCTGGGCGGGGGAGAGCAC
>SCSV01000291.1 GCA_004297555.1 Salinibacterium sp. | reverse complement strand
GCTCCATCGCCTGCCAAAGTTCGTTGTCGATGCCAGGCCCTCGCCGCACGGCGGGCGCCGGCATCAGCGCCAGGATCCGGCGGAAGTTGAACCTCAGATCGAGCGGGTTACGGCCGTCGGTCGACGCCAGGCGGCCGAAGTAGCGGCACGGGCTCTGGACGTTCGTGTCGGTCAAGGACGCGGCCAACATGGCGAGGGCGCGGGGGCCGTGGCGCTTGTAGGCCCACATGAACGTCTGGTCGTTGTTGCGCTCGGGGTCTGGCAGAAGCCGAGCGGCCAACTCCGCCCATTCGGCGACCGTGTCTGCCGAGGCCTGGGTTGGGTGTTTGAGGAGGGCAGGGGTGACCAGCGGGGCGATGGCCGGACAGACCTGGGCGGCGGCCGCAAGCTCCTGGCGGACCATTTCCGCATGCTCAGAGCCGCCAGGAAGCGCTCCGCCAAAGCCGCTTGCTCCCCCCGGAGAGCAAATGGCGCTGGGTGTCCCGCCGGCAGGGCGTTGGCCCGAGTCCGTTGGGCCGCTCCGCGGCTCGGCGACCGCAGGGCGCCGCGAAGCAAACTGGTTCCGCGCCGTAGGCGTGTCCGCTTCTCGTACAGGTTCTTTCGAACCTTGAAGGTGGGACTGTTCTAGGTGTGAGTATTCTGGCGCCTGGGTGCGATATTCATGCAGGGAGACGACGGCCTCCTTCAAGCTGTCCAGGCGTGCTGCCCGACGGGCCCTAGGCCCGTCCACCAGGTCCTCAAGCTCTGAGAGCCGGGCCACGAGAGGAGCGAGGTCGATCGCCTTGGGCCCTGCCGGCCGATTGGCGCGGTTGTAGTCGCGAACGAGGTATCCCTTCATCTCCAGTGTTCGGCGGGCACCCCTGACGGTTGCCTCGCTGCAGGAGAGGTGGTCCGCGATCAGCTCGGCGCTGGGCCACACGTAGGCATCGCCGAGAAGCATGCGGTCCTGGCCAAGGTGGGCCGCGTAGGCCAGCAGGACGCATCGCTCGGTCATGGTCAGTTCCGGCGTGCCGAGGACGATCGCGTCCTTCACCCGCCACACCGTCATGGACTCGTCGGGCTCCCAGGAGATCGCCTGCTGGCAGACGGCTCCGAAGTTGGGCGCGCGCTTAGCGAAGCCGGGGCGCCAATCCTCTGGCGCATAGGCATGGGTCATCGTGGTCCGTCCCTATGTTGGACGGCCCCGGCGGGGGTCTCTTCAGGCCAGCCGCTCCCGTGCGCAAAAACGAGGTTTTTGCGTTGACAGCCGCCTCTGGTTTTGGGAGGGTCGCGTTGTCGAGACGCCTACCCGCCCATCCAGGGCCTTTTCAGAAACCCGGCCCGCCAAGGCCGGGTTTTGCAGTTCTGGGCTACCCCTTGGGGAAGCCCGATCGTCGGGCAGCCACGAGCGTCGCCAAACGCCGTGACTTGGTGGCTGCGGCGGTATCCCTCCGCGCACAGCCAGGATCGCCGCGCACGGAGTGCGGGCGGCAAATCGACCCTTCGTAGATTCGGCCAGACTGCACAGCGCTCGTCGGAGCGCGGGGCAGATCGGGCCGTCGGGCCTGGGTCATGGGTCCGGACCTGGTGGACGACGCCGGCGTCGAGAGATGCGGTAGTGCGAACATGCTCGGCGCTCCCTCGAGGCGGGCGTCGCTGAGACCGGGCTTTCGGAGGCAAGCCGGTAGCGCTCGGAAAAACTGCGTTTTTCCGTTGACAACCGATGCGACTGTGGGAGATGTTCGCTTGGAAATCAGCGCGAACGGCCCACAGAGGTCTTCCGAAAACCCGGCCCTCACGAGGCCGGGTTTTTCAATTCCGGGGGTCAGTTGGACTGGCCGATCCGGACGTGCAGCAGGGCAGGGCCCAGCTTGGATGGCGTCCGCACAAACACAGAAGGCGGGATAGCCAGGATTTGCGCCGGACGGCTTGGCCGTCGGCGCTGGCAGGCTGATCGGATTCGGGACACTCGGAAACCGAGCCTCACGCAACTCAACCGGACCTTGCAGCTCAGACGACTGCCGACGCGGTTAACGGCGGGTTAACGAGGTGAGGGGGCCTCGGCAATTACTCGGCGCGCCCTGGTAATATTAATGATGCGACGATCTCATCTTCGAGGAGAGGCGAGGTTACGGTAGATAACACCGTCATCCCACGCACCTGCGCTTTGGCGCATATTCGAATCGCTCGACGTGCGTGCGTGTCGGCCGCGATGCTAGGAATCGGCTTGGTTGCGGTGTGCGTCGGCCTCTTGCAGCAATGCGGATCCGCTTATTCCGAGACCTCGGGCGACTTCGACGAGCATGGCGGCCGAGATCCGCGCACGCCCGGACTCGATGGAGGCGATGAACTCCTGGCCACGGCCGAGGCGAGCTGCGAGCACGGCCTCGGACAGGCGCCGGGAACGCCTGAGGCGGCTGATCGCTTGGCCGATCGCAAGGTCGAGGTCGGAGGGGCGCGCGTTGGGTCGGAGAGCAATGATGCGTGCGGAAGGCATTTCAGGCTTACTCCTCCGAACTGATTTGTATCGGCCGGCGACGGTGGCCGGAAGAGGATGGCAGTGACCCGCGAGAACGAAAACATGGCAGAGAAGACTGCGTTGGCGCGGCGCGCGGCGCTCGTGCAGATCGTCGAAGCTGTGGCCAGGTCCGGCGGGACCCAGGACGTGGGGCGCATGGTCCGCGAGGTGGACGAGGCGCTCCGTCAGATTACGAACCCTGGCATGGGGCCGAGGCCACCGCACATCCCAACGCCGTCGTCCTCGGCTCGCGAGAGTGGCGCGCGCTGGCCGTTCAGAGCTCCGGCCCATCCTGTAGACATCGAACACTCGCTTGGAGACGGCAAACGGCTGCGCTGTTTTGAAAACGGCCATTGGACCAACGACTTGGAGCCGATCCTCGCTCGCCGCGGCATGACGCCCGACGACTACCGTCGCAAGTGGGGACTGCCTGCACACTATCCGATGCAATCGGACGCGGAGCTAGTTGCGAGGGCTGCTCGGACACCCTGGAAAGGCCGCATGCCCACGGCAAAGGAGATCAAGGCGTCGATCACCCCGACCTGGCTGATCAGCTTCGAGGACGGTGCGCGGTACAAGCTGCTCGCGCGCCATCTTGCCTCGCGCGGGCTCTCGCCGGACGATTATCGACGGAAGTGGGGCTTGCCCCGGGACTACCCCATGACGGCGCCGAACAGCATGTCGAGCCTGAAGGAGAGGGGTCGGGCCTTGGCGGCAAAGT
>SCSV01000290.1 GCA_004297555.1 Salinibacterium sp. | reverse complement strand
GCCGAGGGGCAGCAACTCGAGCTCGCCCGAGGAAAGCGACTCGGCGTTGAGATCCTCACCGACCTGCTCACCCGCCACCGCGACGAGACCGACTCGGCCGTCGCGACCGCCATGCTCGAAGACCTCGATGCCGCCGTGCTGCGCTTCACCAAGGTGCTGCCGCGCGACTACGCCGCTGTGCTCGAGACCCGCCAGACGGCGATCAGCGAAGGGCTTGACCCCGACGGCGATGTCACGTGGGCCAGAATCATGGAGGTGACCGGTGGCTGACCCCAAGGGCTTCCTCAAGACACAAGAGCGGGAGACGCCCAAGCGTCGCCCGGTATCCGTGCGCCTCATGGACTGGAAAGAGGTCTACGAGCAGCAAGACCCCGCTGAACTGCGCCGCCAGGCAGGTCGCTGCATGGACTGCGGCATTCCGTTCTGCCACCAGGGATGCCCGCTCGGCAACCTGATTCCGGAGTGGAACGACCTCATGTGGCGCGGCGAGGGTGCCCAAGCCATTGAGCGCCTCCACGCCACCAACAACTTCCCGGAGTTCACCGGTCGGCTCTGCCCAGCGCCGTGCGAGAGCTCCTGCGTACTGTCAATCAACCAGCCCGCGGTCACGATCAAGCAGGTCGAGGTCTCGATCATCGATCAGGCCTTCGCGAACGGCCTCGTCGTTCCGCACCCGCCCGAGCGCCTCACCGGCAAGACCGTCGCCGTGGTCGGTTCCGGTCCCGCCGGTCTCGCCGCCGCCCAGCAACTCACGCGCGCTGGTCATACCGTTGCCGTGTACGAGCGCGACGACCGCATCGGCGGACTGCTGCGTTACGGCATCCCGGATTTCAAGATGGAGAAGAAGCACCTCGAGGCGCGACTCGCGCAGATGCAGGCCGAGGGGACGCGCTTCCGCGCCGGCGTCGAGATCGGCGTCGACATCACCTGGGATGACCTGAAGTCGCGCTACGACGCGGTGATCATCGCCACCGGCGCCATGGTGCCGCGCGACCTGCCCATTCCGGGCCGCGACCTGCTCGGCGTGCACCACGCGATGGAGTACCTCGTGCAGGCCAACAAGGTGGGTGCCGGCGATTACGTCGCCGACCAGATCACCGCGGAGGGCAAGCACGTCGTGATTCTCGGCGGTGGTGACACCGGCGCGGACTGCATCGGCACCGCCCACCGCCAGCAGGCTCTCTCCGTAACCAACCTCGCGATCGGCACGCAGCCACCGAGCGAGCGGCCCGAGCACCAGCCCTGGCCGATGGCGCCGACTTTGTTCGAGGTGTCGAGCGCGCACGAAGAGGGCGGCGAGCGGGTCTACCTCGCGTCGACGGTAGAGTTCCTCGCCAATGAGGCGGGGGAGGTGCGCGCGATTCGCGTCGCCGAGACCGAGTACCTCGACGGCCGCCGGGTGCCGAAGTCGGGCACCGAGCGCGAGATTCCCGCCGACCTGGTGCTGCTCGCACTCGGTTTCACCGGCCCCGAGCCCGACACGATCGAAGACCAGCTTCCGCTGCAGTTCGGCGAGCGCGGCACGATCGAACGCGATGGCGACTACCAGACCAGTGAGACCGGCGTGTTCGTTGCCGGCGACGCGGGTCGCGGCCAGTCGCTCATCGTCTGGGCGATCGCGGAAGGGCGAGCCGCGGCATCCGCTGTCGACCGCTTCCTCGAGGGCGAGACCCAGTTGCCGTTCCCGGTTCGACCTACGGATCACGCGATAAGCATTTAGCCGCGAAGGCCTGTATTCCCGACGCCCGAAAGGAAGCATGAGACGCGCGAAGATCGTCGCCACCCTCGGCCCAGCCACATCGAGTTACGAGAACATCCGCGCGATCATTGACGCCGGCGTCGACGTCGCGCGCATGAACCTCAGCCACGGCACCCACGAGGTGCACGAGGAGGTCTATCGCAACGTGCGCCGGGCGGCGGAGGACTCGGGCCGCGCCGTTGCCGTGCTCGTCGACCTCCAGGGCCCCAAGATCCGGCTCGGAAAGTTCGAGGCCGGCCCGTACGAGCTCGAAGTGGGCGACATCTTCAAGATCACGACCGACGACGTGCTCGGCACCAAAGAACTGGCGAGCACGACCTTCAAGGGGCTGCCGGATGATGTGAAGCCGGGCGACTTCCTGCTGATCGACGACGGCAAAGTCAAAGTGCAAGTGCGCGAGACGGATGGCACAGTCGTCACGACCGAGGTCGTCGTCGCCGGTGCGGTCTCGAACAACAAGGGCATCAATCTGCCGGGCGTCGCGGTGAACGTTCCCGCACTGTCCGCGAAGGACGAGGATGACCTGCGCTGGGGCCTCAACCTCGGCGCCGACCTCATCGCGCTCTCCTTCGTGCGCAGCGCCGACGACATCACCCGCGTGCACGAGATCATGGCCGAGGAAGGCCGCAAGATCCCGGTGATCGCCAAGATCGAGAAGCCGCAAGCGGTCGACAACCTGGAGGCGATCATCGAAACGTTCGACTCGATCATGGTTGCTCGCGGCGACCTGGGCGTGGAGTTGCCCCTCGAGGCCGTGCCGATCGTGCAGAAGCGCGCCATCGAACTAGCCCGGCGCATGGCCAAGCCCGTCATCGTCGCCACGCAGATGCTCGAGTCAATGATCTCCAGCCCGGTGCCGACAAGAGCCGAGACTTCGGATGTCGCTAATGCCGTTCTCGACGGAGCCGACGCGGTCATGCTCAGCGGCGAGACCAGCGTGGGGGAGTACCCCGTGATCACCGTACAGACGATGGCGCGCATCATCGGTTCAACCGAGGAGCACGGGCTCGAGCGCATCCCGCCGCTCGGCACCAAGCCGCGCACCCAAGGCGGAGCGATCACGCTCGCCGCCGCCGAGGTGGCCGCGTTCGTCGGCGCGAAGTACGTGTGCATCTTCACGGAGTCGGGCGATTCCGCGCGGCGGATGTCGCGGCTTCGGTTCCGCATACCGATGATGGCGTTCACGGTTGATCCGGCCATCCGTCGTCGCGCAGCACTGTTCTGGGGCATCCAATGCTTCATGGTCGAGCGCGTCACGCACACCGATGAGATGTACCACCAGGTTGACGAGGTGCTCATTCGCGGGGGCCTCGCCGAGGTCGGCGAGAAGGTGGTCGTGATCTCCGGTTCGCCCCCCGGAATCTCCGGCTCCACCAATGATTTGCGCGTGCACGTCGTCGGCGATGCGCTCAACGCGGCCGCGCCCGCCTGGGACAACGGAACCCTCGCGACCTGACGATTTCAGGACGGTTCCAGGAACGTATCGCTAGGCTCCCTTCGCCATGACATTGCCAGAACACTCGAGATCCCGCGTGCCGTCGCTCGATGGATTGCGGGGGATCGCCGCGGGAGTTGTCGTGCTCCACCACCTTGCTCGCGTCATTCCGTCGATCTCGACTGGGTACCTTCATCGGTCGGCGGTGCCAGCGGTCGGGAGCCTCCATTGGTGGGTGAGCTACACACCCATGAAACTGCTCACTGCCGGCCCTGAAGCCGTTCTGATCTTCTTCGTGCTGAGCGGATTCGTGCTGGCACTCTCTCCCGTGCGGCGGCGCGACTTCGCGTGGGCTTCGTACTATCCCAAGCGGATTGTCCGGCTGTTCCTGCCAGCCATTGCCGCGATTCTCTTTGGTACGGCCTTGACCATCCTCGTTCCCCGAGAACTCTCGGTTGTGCACGGGCCGTGGCTCGCGCGGCTCTTCGAGCCTGGGCTCTCGCCGCTGGCAACGCTCAAGGATTTCACGATCGTGTTCGGATGGCCGTTCCGCACGAACAACGTGCTCTGGTCGCTCGTCTGGGAGGTCTGGTTCTCGCTCCTGCTTCCACTGTTCGTCGTGCTCGCCGTGGTCCTGAAACGGGCATGGTGGGTTCTGATCCCGGTTGGCCTCGCCGTCTGCCTGGCCGGGCAACTGACGCATCAGCATTCACTGGTCTTTCTCCCCGTGTTCGTGATCGGCGTCGCTCTTGCGCGAGGTCGGGATGACCTGGCCGCAGTTGCTCATCGCATCGACTCGCTCTCGGCCGCGCGATTGATCTGGGGAAGTGCTCTCGTGCTATCCCTTCTCCTCATCCTGTCCAGCTGGCTGATGGAAGGGCTATGGCCCGGCGCAAAGGCGATCGGCCCCGTATCTCAAGTGCTCGCCACCTTCGGCGCGGCGTCGCTCGTCGCGATCTGCGCGTTGTGGTCGGGAGCCGCACGCGCGCTCACTTGGCGACCGATCGCCTGGCTCGGGCGAGTCTCCTTCAGCCTCTACCTCGTACACATCCCGATCGTGCTCTCGCTTGCCTACCTGCTCGGTGACCGCCAGTGGATCCTCATTGCCGCGATCGCGCTTCCACTCAGTCTCATCGCGGCGGAGCTCTTCTTCCGGTTCGTTGAGCTACCGTCCCAGCGCCTCTCTGTAGCTACCGGTCGGCTTTTCGAGAGGTCGAGAGTCGCGACTCGCGAGCGTTCCGCCGAACGGCCGGTGCCCGTCACGGACTAACACGAATGGGCACCCCTCACGGGATGCCCATTTTGATTCGTGCCGGATGCGGGATTTGACGCCCCACCCGAGCCGCCGCCACACCGCTGCGCGGCGTAGCGGACTGCGCGGGCGGGGCCCCAGCGGGTTCGCAGCGACACAGCCGGTACAAAACGAATGGGTACCCCTGGCGGGATACCCATTCGTTTCGTGCCGGATGCGGGATTTGAACCCGCACGCCCTTTCGGACAAAGCATTTTGAGTGCTCCGCGTCTGCCGTTCCGCCAATCCGGCGCACAACAACGCTCAAAAGAATACCGTAGGCTCTTCAACGTGACAGACCCTGACGCCACCACGCCAACGCGTCGCGTCGTCGTTGCCGAAGACGAATCACTCATCCGCATGGACATCGTGGAGATCCTCCGCGACAACGGTTTCGAGGTCGTCGGTGAGGCAGCGGATGGCGAGACAGCCGTCGCCCTGGCCACCGAACTGCGCCCTGACCTGGTCATTATGGACGTCAAGATGCCGCAGCTCGACGGCATTTCCGCAGCCGAACGTCTTAGCAAGAACCACATCGCGCCGGTCGTGCTGCTCACCGCGTTCAGCCAGAAAGAACTCGTCGAGCGCGCGAGCGAGGCCGGCGCCCTGGCCTACGTCGTCAAGCCGTTCACGCCCAACGACCTGCTGCCGGCCATCGAGATTGCGCTCAGCCGCTACACCCAGATCGTCACCCTCGAAGCGGAGGTGGCTGACCTCGTCGAGCGCTTCGAAACGCGCAAGCTCGTCGACCGAGCCAAGGGCCTGCTCAACGAGAAGATGGGCCTCACTGAGCCCGAGGCGTTCCGCTGGATCCAGAAGGCATCCATGGACCGCCGCCTCACCATGCACGACGTCGCCCAGGCGATCATCGAGCAGCTCTCCGCCAAGAAGTAGCGCGTACCGAGCGGTAGCGACATCGCAGCGAGGAGCTACACGTTGGGACTGATTCAGACCTGGTTCCGCACGAGAGGTCAGCGATCTCAGCCGATGAAACCCGCAGAGATCGGCAACGGTGAGCGAGCCAAAGTGCGGCTAGCGGCGGCTAACGCCCCAACCATGATCGTGTTTGAACCAATCGGTTGGGACATTTCTCTAGAGGTTGGTGAAGAGATCTTTGTCGACCTTCCTCTGTCCGATTTGAGCTCGCTCGAGATTGTCGTTTGGGAAACAGGCCTATCTGTTTGGTTGCCCTATACGGGCGACCAATTCGTACTGGACAAAGACGGTCGGGAGATCGAGCCTCTCTAGGGCGTTGGGTCGGAGCGCTTTCAGGCGCCCCCGTGTTTCGTGCGGGTTAATTTCGCTCATCTAAGTTGCGCGGCTTGAGCTCGGGCCAATAGGCTCGCGATCGTGCGCCAGTGGCGGCGCATTGCGGCAACCCACCGCTGTTGGACCCGAACAACCTGGAGCGAGTGGCATGCCCGCTGTTTTGCGATCGTCTGCGTTTGCCCGCGTTGTCATGTTCCTGGCAATGGTGCTGGTTGTGACCGTGCTGCAGCCGGTGTCGTGGGCGGCCGCGGCCTGGCCCGTGAGCGGTTCTGCGGTGCAATTGATCCCGTCGCCACCAGTGAAAGACGAGCCCAGCTTTGGGTCTGTCGGGATTTTTGTGTAACTGGTTCGGCGTGATGCTGCAGCTTTGGGGCTGTGGCGTGGAGATGATCACGTATGAACGAGATTCAGAGTTATCGGCAGGTTGATCCTCAGACG
>SCSV01000026.1 GCA_004297555.1 Salinibacterium sp. | reverse complement strand
TTTCGAGCTATGCGTCCGGGATCTCCGTCCGGGTCGCGTCTCGTTTGCTGTGGAAATTCGGTTGGCGCTCTCCCGGCTTCACTGCGCTGACACTCGACCATTTCACGTCCGCTCCGCTCGAAGCTCAAAATCTTAGAGTCGTGCGCTCGGCTGGAACCTCCGGACGCGTTATCCACCCGATGACCCGCGTTGGTGTGATTCGGATCGGAACGGAAAACTTCGTTGCCCAGTCGTTGACCGCCCAACGCCGGGACAATCCAGCGTACTTCTCGACGAACGCCGGCATCGTTCCGCGTATGGTCGGATCGTTCACGAAGCTCGCCTGGCCTTCCAGCAACACAATGTCGTAGCCCTGATCGTCCGCGTTCAGGGCAAGTATTGCGTGAGGGTTGTGTCGGAGGTTACGCACCTTCTGGGTCTCGGGCAGGCTAAAGACGAGCACCGTCGAGCCGTCCCACAGAAACCACACCGGAACGAGATGCGGACGGCCGTCAGGGCGTGTCGACCCAAGCCAAATGATCGGGTCCGTCCGTAAGCGTCGGTCGATGTGCGCGTGATGTCGGTGCGTCAGATCGAGGGAGGTCATGCTGCCACCACCGTGTGTTGGCTGAGGACGGCGCCGATTTTCTGCCAACCGTCGATCTTCCGCAACTTGATCTGTCCGCTCGCCACGAGGCTGAAGAGCAGGACAAGCGCTGCGTCCTCGCTCGGCAGCGAGCCCTGCGTCTTCACGCGGCGCCGGAATTCCTCGTGGAGCCGCTCAATCGTGTTCGTGGTTCGTAGCGTCTTCCACTGCGCCTTGGGGAAAGTGAAGAACGTGAGCAGCTCGCCGCCGCCTTCCCGCAGGCTCGTGATCACGCCTGGGCAGCGCTTGGCCCACGTGCGCTCGAAGGCCGCGAAGGCGGTGCGGGCGGCCTCGCCACTGGCGGCATAGACGATGCGATGGAAGTCGTCACGGATCTCGGCCAGCGCGTGCTTCGGCGCTTTCCGCTCAAGGTTGCGCAGTTTGTGGACGCAACAGCGTTGGACCGCGGCCCTGGGCCACACGAGCCCAACGGCGCGCCGGAGCCCGGCATTCCCGTCGATGATCGCCAGCACCGGGGCCCGCAACCCGCGCGCCACGAGATCGTCGAGGCAGCCTTTCCACGCCGCGAACGACTCGCCTCCGCACAGCTCCAGGGCGACCAGATGTTTGTGCCCGTCGGGTAAGACGCCGACCACGCCCAGCACTGGCACGCTCACTACTCTTCCGGCACTGCGTACGCGCAGAGCGAAGCCATCGAGGTAGACGTAGATGATGTCGAGGTCGGCGAGTGAACGCCTCCGCCACGCTTCGAGGCCGTCCTTCAGCGTAGCCACCACGCGCGAGACCGCACTCTTGGAGAGCGGCGCGGCCTTCAGCAACGGTTGAAGCGCGCCACGAATCCGGCGGGTGTTGCCGCCTGCCAAGTACGTGGCGATCACGGCTTCATTGACCTCCGGCATTCGCCGCTGATAGCGCGGGACGATCGTCGACGACCATTCTTTCCCACCGGCGCCTCTGAAGAGGGTCGCGCGAGGCAACGCGAGTGCAACCGGGCCGGTCGGTCCCGTGAGCGTCCGCTCCCTGATGCCATTGCGGTAGCCACGTCTGACGTCGCTGCGCTCGTAGAGAGTCGTCCCAAGCGCGGCCCGCAGCTCCTCGTGCACGGCCGTCTCAATGGCGAGTCGGACGTGCTGGTGGATCAGTTCGCTGAGCGAGACGGGCGCAGGCTCATGCGCTCCGCCTGACTTGCTGATACCTTTGCCCATTGGCGCGTTCCTCCGGTGGCCGCCCTGGCAGGCGGCGTGTTGGTCGTGCACTTCACCAACCGGAAGAATGCGCCATTTCTCTTTTCCACCAGCACCGGGACACGACCTGGTGGACCTCCTCTGAGTGTGTGAATCACTGTAGACCCTGCATTTCCTTCTCGGCCTTCTCCAGCCAGAACCGCTGTCCGTCTGGCCGTTCATCGCGGTCTTCATAACCTGACAGGCAGCGTGAACGTGAAGGTGGAGTCGCGGCCCAGGTCACTTCGTCGGAGCTGCGGACGATCGCGTCGAAGACCGGTTGCACGTCGCTGGGAAAGCGGCTAATGACGCACAGGATCTCGCTCGTCGCGGCCTGCTGGTCGAGCGCCTCCGCCAGACGCTTCTCGAGCGAGGGAACCCTCGCGGCGCCCCTCTTCGGTGCCTTCCGGGCAAGCGGGCGCTTGGCCTTCGCCCGCACCTTCGCGGGCTTTGCGCGGCGAC
>SCSV01000289.1 GCA_004297555.1 Salinibacterium sp. | reverse complement strand
TGCAGGCGTCCGAATCGAAGCACGACCCCTAGCTCATATTGCTTAACGACCCGCACGGAAGCGAGCACCAGAGTCAGGAGGAGCGCAGCCGCGACCGTGAGTGCGACAACCGCGAAAACAGGCATGGGAACTCCCAGCGTGAGTACTACCTGCTGCTAATTGTCCCCCCGCTGCCGGGCCGACGCCAGCGTCAAGCGCGAATCAGAATCCGGTGCAGAGGTGGCTCCATTGAGTGCCCGCGCCAGGGCCCCACTCGAGCAGGTCTACTACCGCCGAACCACTTGAAATGCCGAAGACGTATTTCGAATCGCTGTCGGGGTCGTCGACCGTGATGGTGACGATGTGGCCCGCGCCCAGGTCATCCACTGATCCGACAACGGCAGCGGGGTACGCGGCGAGGATCTCCGCTTGAGTACTGCCGACGCCAACGCCCTCGGCATTGCGGGGGAACGACGCGTCATCGGCGGCCAGCCCGCGGCTCGTGTAGAAGAAAGTCGCACCGTGCGTCGGGTGGTGCGAATCGGTGAAGGCATAGGTGGATGCGAGGTCGGAATTCCATAGGGCGCCATACCACGGGCAGCCGTCCCCGCCGCCCACAGGGTAGTGCAACTGGTCGCTCATTTCGGCGAAGGTCGCGCCCATCTGGGCTTGCTCGAAGAAGGTGAAACCGTAGTCGGCCGAAGGGCCTGCGGTGACCGTGACGGTCGGTGCCGGTGAGGCTGCGGGGCTCGCCGGCATACAGCCTGAGAGGGTAACCGCGGCAACGCCGAGGCCGAGTGCTGCGAGAGGGAGTCTCAACCCCAGACCTCAGGCATGCAGATGAACGCCTTGAGGTCGCCGAAGTCGACTTTGCCCGTCAACTTGCGCTTGTAAGGGAGCAACACGAGCAGTGCCGTGCCTTCGCGGTGTTCGAGATGCACTTCGATCGCGTCGGTCTTCTCGGCACTGAGGCGGGTATTGACGACGAGAGCGGTGCAGCGAGCCGAAACGCTGACCTTCTTGAGCTTGGCATTCGCATCATTGATGATCGCGACCGAGTCGGGGTGCTTGCCGAACGCGCCCATGTCTTGCTTGACCGAGAGCAGTCCACCGTCTCCGTCAGTGAACAGGGCGAAAGGGTCGAACTCACTCGACTTATCTAGCTCCTTGCGGGCAACTTCTAGTCCCGCGTCGAGGATGCGGTCTAGGTCGGCTTGTGCGGCGTCGCTGACGCCATCCCTCCAAGAGAAGTGCATGGAAACACCGTACCGACTGCGAGCGCGCTACGCGAGTGTTTGGACCCGTGTCGGTATCCCCTAATCCTGGGGGTCACCAAATGGGGGACACGGCCGAGAAATTGCGCATTTCGGATGCCTCGCGCGGGTGATCGAGCGCCGCCTTCGGCGTCGGGATTCCTCCCCTCCACAGCGCCAAAGCCATTCACATATTCCACACATATTGGTATCGGAGGGTGGACCGAGGGAAATTCCCCAGGATTGAGTGGCCCGGTGCGATTGCACCGCCGGTGTCGCCGTTCACTCCCGCACGAGCACCCCGTTCTGGGTGCCGACCTGAAGCAAAAGACCAGTGCCGCGTCGCACATCAGGCGCCTTCGCGCGTCCGAAATCGGAGAACTCTGCCATGTCATTTTTCGCGCCCATACCTGAGCCAACCCCCAAAGCAGCACGCCATATCGGCTTTCTCAACTACAACCGTCGGGCCTTGACCCTCGGTGCACTCACGGTGTGCGGCGTGTTTTCGAGCATCCAATCGCTGCCGGCGAGTGCTGAGGTGGTGAAGGAGGAGACCATGGAGTCCCAGTTGCAGACTTATGTCGCACCGGCCGGCATTGAGCTCGACCCGATCGTTCGGGACACGTTCGGCGTGACCATGTACTCGGTCGTGCAGTGGCCGGTCGCGCGCTCGACACCGATCTCCAGCGGGTGGGGTCCACGCTCCTGTGTCGGCTGCTCAGCGTTCCATCGTGGCATTGACTTCGTGCCCGGAGCCGGTTACCCGATCGAGGCGGTGGCCGACGGGGTGGTCACCGAAGCCCAAAGCTCGTACGACGGTTTAGGAGTGCACGTGATCATCGAGCACAAGATTGATGGCACGACCTACAGCAGCCTTTACGGCCACATGGAATACGGCTCCATAAGCGTGCATGTCGGCGAACGGATACACCGTGGGCAAGTGCTCGGTCGGGTGGGTTCTACCGGCCACAGCACCGGGCCGCACTTGCATTTCGGCGTCCTCGTCAATGGCGTCGAGATCAACCCCCTGCCCTGGCTGCGCAAGTACGCCAACGCATGAACCGGTCGAGGTTAGGCTGGCAGGAAGGATCACGGCAACGAGACGAGGTTGTTGATATGCCCAAACTGCAACGCCCCACCAACGGTCGCATCATCGCTGGAGTCTGTGCGGCACTCGGTGATCGCTTCGGCGTAAGTCGAAACATTGTGCGCCTGGTGTTCGTGCTCTCGACTCTCCTGCCCGGGCCGCAATTTCTGATCTACGTAATCCTTTGGGTGATCATTCCCAACGAACCGGCACCGACGGAGATCGACTCACCGGCTATCTAGCGATGCCCGAGTACGCGGCTTTCCTGCGCGGCATCAACGTCGGTCCGACGACACGGGTGCCCATGCAACGCCTTCGACAGATTTTCGTCGATTCGGGATTCCCGGATGCCCGGACCCTCCTGAACAGCGGCAACGTCGTGTTCTCCTCATCCACCCCGCCTGCCGCCGCTGAGCTCGAGGGCCGGATCGCCAAGGAGATCGGGGTAGCAACGACGGTCGTGATTCTGGAGGCGCCGCGCCTGCGGCGCATTGTCGACGCTGTTCCGTTTGAAGGTGACGAGTCGAAACTCGTCGTCGCGCTGATGAACGCCATGCCGACGGGCATCCGGCTTCCCGAGCGCAGCGAGTTGATGCCAGAACTCGTCGAGCTTGGGGCGGATGCCGTCTACCAATGGCTCCCCGAAGGCGTCTCGAACTCCAAGCTCAAGTCTTCGTTCTGGAAGCAGTTCCCGCCCGAGACCACAGCGCGCAACGTGCGGACGCTGGGGAAGGTGCTTGCACTGCTGGAGGAGAAACAGGCCTCCGCACGCGAGTAAGATTGGCGGCGAACACGGGAGTCCGGTGAGCCGGGCTGAGAGGAAGCTTCTCCAAGCTTCGACCGTCGAACCTGATCTGGATCATGCCAGCGCAGGGAGGCAAAAACTCTTGAAACCCGTGCCATTTCTCAACGAAAGGGCACGAAAGTGACCGCAACAAAAACGTTTCAAACTCTTGGACAGCGCTCAAAATGGCGCGTCGTTGACATCGTGGTGGCAAGTGTCATCGGCGTCGCGATGGGACTCGTCTTCTTCGGCTGGGATCAGATCTACCTTCCTGCAAGTGCGCCACTAACGGCGGCACTTCCCGGCACGCAGTCCCTGCTCTGGGGCGTTTGGCTGATTCCGGCGGTCCTCGGCGGTCTCATCATCAGAAAGCCTGGTGCCGCGATCTTCGTCGAGATCGTCGCGGCGAGTGTCGAAGCGTTGACCTATTGGGGGTGGGGAATTGGGACGATAGAGGCCGGGTTCGTTCAAGGGCTAGCAGTGGAGTTAGTGCTTCTCGCATTCCTGTACGCCAATTGGCGCGTTCATGTCGCAGTCCTCGCGGGGGCCGCGGCTGGCCTCGCCATGGGAATCAATGACCTCATCATCTCTTATCCAGGATCTGCACCGGCGTTCGCGGTTACGTACGCGATCAGTGCGATCATTTCAGGCGCCGTTATAGCTGGACTCGGCTCGTGGCTTCTCGCCCGCGCGATCGCTCGCACTGGGGTGCTCGCTCGATTCGCTTCGGGTCGGGATGCCGTAGCACCGGTCTGATCGTGTCAAACAAGTCAGCCCCCGCCGCCGCGTCGATAGACGCGCGCGGTTGGGGCTGGCGGCATGTAGGGCGCCTTTCCTGGGCAGTGTCAGAGCTCGATTTGTCGGTGAACCCCGGGGAGCGAGTGCTTCTGCTGGGTGCATCCGGCTCAGGCAAGTCGACGCTATTGCAGGCCGTAGCCGGTGTACTCGGCGGGGATGACGATGGCGAGAGCCGTGGCCAGATTCTCGTAGCTGGGCAGTCGCCCGAGGCTGCCCGAGGTCGCGTCGGGCTATTGCTTCAGGACCCCGATTGCCAGGTGACTCTCGCGCGTGTTGGCGACGATGTCGCTTTTGGCTGTGAGAACCTCGGTGTGCCTCGGGACGAGATCTGGCGACGGGTTACCGACTCGTTACACGCGGTCGGCCTCGACCTGCCACTTGACTATCCGACCAGTGCTCTGTCGGGTGGGCAGAAGCAACGGCTGGCGCTTGCAGGTGTACTTGCGATGCGGCCCGGGATCATTCTCCTCGACGAACCGACGGCGAACCTCGATCCGGATGGTGTTCTGGAAGTTCGAGACGCGGTCGAACGTGTGGTCGCGCTCACTGGTGCAACTCTTGTAGTGGTCGAACACCGCGTTGCGGTGTGGAAGAACCTGGTCGACCGGGTCGTTGTGCTCGAAGCCGGCGCTGGGGTACGTGCGGATGGTGAGCCGGACACTGTGCTCAAACAGAACGGCGCGGCACTCGCTGCGTCTGGCGTGTGGGTGCCCGGCTTGCTGTCGGCTCGGTCCACGCGGGCGCCCCTCGCTAGCCCAAGATCGATATTGCACACCGAAGACCTCGGCATTGCTCGGGTGTCATCGACGGTGCTTCAGGCAGGCATCAACTTGGACGTTCAGTCCGGGCGCGCGCTCGCTGTTTGTGGGCCAAATGGAGCAGGCAAGTCCACCCTCGCTTTGACCATCGCTGGACTCCTTCCGCACGCCCAGGGCCGCGTTGTTGCTGACGGGCTCGCCGCGGGCCTAGTCGACGAACCTATCAAGTGGAAGTCGCGCGAACTTCTCACGCGCATCGGTACCGTCTTCCAAGACCCCGAACACCAATTTCTCGCGGGCACTGTGCGGGCTGAGCTTTCGGTTGGCCCCAAGGTGCTCCGCTTGGCCCAAAATGAGATTGACGAAAGAGTCGACGAAGTAGCCTCGCGCCTTCGCATTAGCCACCTCATGGCGGCCAACCCGTTCACTCTGTCGGGCGGCGAGAAGCGCCGACTGTCGGTTGCCACGGTGCTGGTCACCCGACCACCCTTGCTCGTTCTCGATGAACCCACCTTTGGCCAGGATTCCCGCACCTGGGAGGAACTTGTGGCATTTCTCGCAGAACTGCTCGACGAAGGTAGCGCCGTCGTCGCGGCCACCCACGACCGCGAGTTCGTCGATGCGCTTGCGGATGAGGAGTACGTGATGACGGCACCTCGCGCATCCGAGCCGCGGGCGGTCGAGGCATGACGCTCTTTGCCCCTCCCGTCGGGTCCCGCTCGGTGAACAAGATCAACCCGGTGTCAAAACTCATCGTGTCGGCAGTGATCAGCCTGGCCGTCCTGCTTTCGCTTGACTGGGTTTCGGCGACCGTCGCCCTCGCATTGGAATGCGTGCTGATCGTTTGGGTGAGACTGAGCCCTCGCCAACTCGTGCTGAGCACGAGCCCCGTGTGGATCGCGGCGATCCTCAGCGGGTTCACCATCCTGCTCTACGGCCGACCTTCAGGTCAGGTGTACTTTCATTTTTTCGTTGCCCAAGTGACAGATGGGTCGATCGAGCTGGCAATCGCGACCGTGTTGCGGGGCCTCGCGATCGGCCTCCCGGCCGTGGTGTTGTTCGTCACTATTGACCCCACGGACTTCGCGGACGGGCTCGCCCAGGTGATGAAGTTGCCGGCACGATTCGTGCTCGGGGCGTTGGCAGGATTCCGGCTCGTCTTCCTTCTCCTGGAGGATTGGCGCTCCTTAGAACGCGCTCGCCGCGCTCGTGGTGTCGCCGACACCGGTCGGTTGCGGCGCTTTGCCGGCCAGGCCCTCGCGTTGCTCGTCATCTCGATCCGGCGGGGAACCAAGCTTGCGACGGCGATGGAAGCTCGCGGCTTCGGCGGCAAGGGGCCGCGAACGTGGGCGCGACCATCCCGAATGAGAATTGGTGATGCAGTGGTGATTGCCTATGGTGTGCTCATTGCGGCGAGTGCAGTGACTGTTGCTGTGCTGAGCGGGCATTGGAGTTTCATTGGTGGCTAGCGTGCGCCGTGTCCTGATCGACGGACGGTCGGGGTCGGGCAAGAGCGTGCTCGCCCGCAGCCTGGTGGAGCGCTGGCCGGGTGCGCAGC
>SCSV01000025.1 GCA_004297555.1 Salinibacterium sp. | reverse complement strand
TGTGCTCTTCCGATCTCAGGACTCGGTTGGTGGCCGAACGCTCGCGTGGCCCGCAGGCGTTTCGTGGTCGGGTGGCATCACGCCAAATCCGAAGACCTCGGCGCTCGCTGAGGTCATCTACGTTCTGACCACCCTCGATGGCGGGACGACGTGGACGGGTCGGCTCGGCGAGAGCATTGCGAACCCGATGACCGGCATCGGGGACATCATCTACGCCACTGACAGCAACGGCACGCCGGGGAGGCTGGGGCCCGGAGCGTCGGGCACGATCCTGACCTCGAACGGCACCGCCGCCCCCCCCTCGTACCAGTCCCCGGCCGGCGAGATCGACTACGTGGCGAAGACCACGGGCACGTCGATCACTGCCACCGCTGAGTCTTCTGCTAACACCATTGTCAC
This sequence comes from Salinibacterium sp., assembly GCA_004297555.1. GTDB lineage: Bacteria > Actinomycetota > Actinomycetes > Actinomycetales > Microbacteriaceae > Rhodoglobus. The sequence goes on along the minus strand of SCSV01000025.1, from coordinate 3,032 downwards.
CGGCAGCGCCTTCAGTTACGACGGCGCGACGATCGTGATGATCGAGTTCTTCTGTGACGCGGTGGCTCCTAGCGACGCAGGCTCGAACGCCATGTCGATCTATTTCTATGAGGACAGTACGTCGCTCGGGCGAATGGCCTATCTGTACGGCTCCGCAGCGAATGAATACAGTCCCGTGTTCGCATCATTCCGCCGGACACCATCGGCTGGACTCCACACGTACTCTGTTCGGGCCGCCGTCTCCGCTGGGACGGGCACGGTGTCCGGTGCCCCTGGTGGCTCGGGATCGTCTGCGCCGGCCTACATCCGTATTGCCCGCGCGTAATGCTCGCCCCGCACCTGTTCGCGGCCGGCAGCTCGGGCATTGAAGCCCCGCTACCGCTCAACTACAGCATCTTCTACAACGGCCAGTCTGGCGGCGGAAACCCGGTTCAGATCGGGCTCGCCAGCACGACTGACGGTGGGATCAACTGGCGTCGTAGCGGCTCCAATCCGATCATTCCGGCCGGTATTGCCGGGACATGGAATTCCACGCAGACGCACGCTCCGTGCGTCCTGTGGGACGGGACTCAGTGGGTCCTCTACGCAGACGGTTACGACGGGTCCAACTACCGGATCGGCCGCTGGACGAGCCCCGACCTTGTGACCTGGACCCCCAACGCGGGGAACCCGATCGTGGGCCTTGGCGCTGGTGGCGCGTTCGACGACGTGAACGCTCAGTCGCCACAGGTGACGTACGACGCTACCCTCTCGCCGCCGTGGAAGATGTGGTACGTCGGCAACGACGGGGCGGTCATTACGGTCGGCTTCGCGGACTCGGCTGATGGCATCACCTGGACGAAACGCGGCAAGGTCATTGGCGTAGGGACCGCTGGGCAGTTTCACGACGAGGGCGTGGGCCTCGGCTGCGCGATCCGTGTCGGCTCGACGTGGTACGTCTTCATCGCCGGGCAGGCAGATTCGGTCAATCCTGTCAACTATCGCTCTGGCTACACGACCGTCGCTGTCGGGAGCGAGGGCACCGCCGCGGCCTATGCCACTCCTGTCGTCATCTCAGCACTATCCGGCACGCTCACCCTGGATGACTACCCGTTCGCGTATCGGCACAACGCCCTAATCGCCGTCGTTCGACGTGGCACGTCGTATGTCGGTTACGGGACGGCGTTCAATCCGACAAACGGCGTGTTCCGGGAGGTCACGTTCCGGGCCACGTCCCCCGATCTCATCACCTGGACCGTTTCGCCGCACCCGGTCCTGCCGCTGTCAAACGGCGGGGCATGGGAGACGATCAGCGCGGAGAACCCTTCGGTCGTTGCAAACCGATGAGTCCCGGCCTCAACGCGACCAAAGACCCGACCTTCGATGATCGCGGCCAGCGCATCCCGCACCGCAACAGCAAGGCGGCGCGGACCATCGAGAGCCCTGACGGCTCGCTGACCGACGACCTCTCGCGCGGGCGCTCGGACATCGCGTTCTTCGCCAGCCGCTTCCTCGGCATCAACCTCCACCCCGGCCAGATGCGGTTCGCCGTCGCGGCGTCGATGGTCGAGGACGGCTTCTCCCCCGCCTTCCTCGACGTGGCGCTGTCGAGCGGCAACCGGGCCGGGAAGACGCTCGTGCTGGCGATCGTCGTCCTGCACCACGCCTTCTACAAGTTCGGGATCAAGCCGCCGGAGTCCAACAACATCGGCGACCTCTCGCGCTGGGCCCGCGTCCCGTACCACTGGTATCACATCAGCTACGAGGGCAAGGTCGCCAACATCCTGCACAACGAGATCGTGCAGATCATCCGGGGCGCACACGTCGCGCAGCGGGGCCGGGGCTGCCCCTTCATCGACGAGTTCGGCGAGGTCATCGAGTGGGACCGTAAGGAACTCGGCGAGTACCCGTGGATCAAGCTGCACCCCGCGTTCGGCGGCGCTGAAATCCACTTCCGCCACACGAACGAGAAGGCAAAGGCACTCCTCGGGCTCGACATGAACGGCATCTCGTTCGACGAGGCGGCGTTCGAGCTGTACCTGGTGGACATCCGCTCCGAAGTCCTCCACCTTCGGCGGCTCGCCACGGGCGGACCGATCTACTGGATCGGGACCGGCACGGAGGGCTACAACGCCTTCGCCGACTTGTGGGAGGAAGGCGACCCGGCCAATCCCCATCGTCACCCCCGCGCCGTGTCAATGCGGATGAGTACGCGCGACAACATCGGCTACGGGATCACGCAGAAATCGTTTGACGACCTCGTGGCGACGATGGACCCGCGCCTCATTCCGCAGAACATCGACGGCTACTTCATCGAGGCGACGGGCGCGTACTTCCACGCCATGTCGGTTGAGGCGGCCTTCGACCCTGAGATGGAGCGCGAGACGCCGCCCGAGAGCGGCCATCGCTACGTCAACGGCGTGGACCCCGGCATCGCCTCGGACGAGACCGGCTGCATCGTCATCGACTACACGTCCCGGCCCTTCCGGGGCGTCCGGCTCCGCAAGTCGGGCGGTCGCCAGACCATCCCGGCCGTCGTGAACATGGTCAACGAGCAGAGGCTTCTCTATCAGCAGAACGGGGCGCTCTGCACCACCCTGCTCGACTCAACGGGAATGGGCGGAAAGATGTTCCGTCAGGAGTTCTCGATCATCAAGCCCCTCCGCGAGTTTGACTTCGCTGGCACGAAGGCCAAGAAGCTCGAACTCCTCTCCGACCTCAAAGCCGCCATCGACCGCGGCGACCTGAAGCTGCCGCGCGGTGGTCATTGGGACCTCCTTCGGCGGCAACTCCTCGGCTACAAGCTGGAAGACAAGAAGCTGGAAACGGACCTCCTCATGGCCCTTGCCCTCGCCGTCCGTCACGCGACCCGGAACCCCGCAAATCCGGTCGCGAACCCGACGTTTGAATACTTCGGTGCCGTCTGATGGCCGATTATCTCGGCCAACTGACCCGCTTCCGCGGCACGCGCGCAGCGGGCGGCAAGATGCAGGGACTTCCCGGTCAGGTCACGAACGACCCGGATGTCATCCGCATGGTCAAGTCGATGATGG
>SCSV01000288.1 GCA_004297555.1 Salinibacterium sp. | reverse complement strand
GGACCGCGAGAGCAAGGAGCGGACCCGCAAGGCGGACCTCACGCGCCACGAGCTACAGGTTCAGATCGACAAAGAACGTGCTCAGCTCGAAATGCAGGCCGAAGCGCTGGTCAAGAAGCTCAACGCCATGTCGGGCGGCTTCACCGAGGCGTTGCTGGCACTGAGCAGCCAGGAAGCGCTCATCAAGATCACACAGGCAGGCTCGATTCAGAAGCTCATCGGCAAGGAAGACGCCTTGCAGGTCATCACCACGATGTTCCAGGGGACGGGGCTTGCGACCGTGCTCGAAAACATCACCCGGCGCGCCGGCTTGCCGGCGGTGGGCGCTCCGAGCGTGCAGGGCTCGACGGTGGCGCCGCGGTAAAAGTCTAGCTTTCCCGGGGCGGCTGCCTGCGCAGGATGTGGCGAATGAACGAACGGAACTCATCAACTCGCCGGACTGCGTGGGCGGTCGCCCTGGGATCTTATGTAGACGAAAGGACATCGACGATGCCGCCTGTGCTCGCGACGATATCAATTCGACTCTTGCACTCTCGGCTCGGAGTCATGGATTTCGGGCAGTACCTGCACGAAAACGCCGAGCTGGCGCTGACGCCGCTCGTGCTCGTCACGATTGTGGCGCTGAGGCTCGACCAGATTCCCGAGTTCAAAGGCCTGCGCATTCACAGCTGGCTCGTGGCCGACGACGCGCGCGACGCCCGTTGCGAGGGGCACACCAGCGGCCTCGTCTCCGACTTGACCGACAAGGCCCCGGGCGACGTGCTGCTCGACGGTCGCACGCTGGTCCTCAACCTGCAGGACATCCCGCCTCCCGTTGCCCTGATGGTCGACGAGACTCCGTCGCTGTTACCGCCGGGCGCGATTTCATCGGCCCTCGCCAATTACCGTCGCGTGAAAGGACGTTGAGCTTCCATGCCCATGCACACCATCTCCGGCGAACGTATCCCCATCAACCTGTGGACGCCTCCCGAAAGCGTCGAGCCCCAAGCGATGGCGCAGCTGCAGGCCCTCACGTCGCTGCCTTGGATCGCACACCTGTCCGTCATGCCCGACGTCCACTACGGCATCGGCGCCACGGTCGGCTCGGTCATCGGCATGCGCGGTGCTGTGTGTCCGGCGGCCGTGGGGGTCGACATCGGCTGTGGGATGACGGCGGTCCAGACGTCCATCGATCCTGCCCAGCTGCCCGACAAGCTGGTCGCCCTGCGAGCCCGCATCGAAGAGGCCATCCCGGTCGGTTTCAACAGCCACAACGCCATCGTCGGCACGGTCGCCGCTCACCCGCTGTGGGCTGACTTTCCCGAGATTCCCGGCAACGAAATCAAAACCGGGGGCCTCAAGAACAAGGCTCTCGTGCAGTGCGGGACTCTCGGCGGTGGCAACCACTTCATCGAGCTGTGCGTCGACTCGGGCAAGTGCCCGGGCATGGTGGGGGAGGACTACCTGACGACGAAGACGTGCAAGAACGGCGAGGCCGACTACGGCGACGGGCCCGAGGCGTGCATCCGGTGCGGGGGGACGGGGCTGGTGACGCCGACGGTGTGGATGATGTTGCACTCGGGGTCGCGCGGCGTGGGCAACGAGCTGGCCAAGATGCACATGGAGAAGGCGGCCAAGCTCAAGCACAACGAGGCGCTGAAAGACCCTGATTTGGCGTCGTTTCTCGCCGGCACCATCGAGATGACCCGCTACCGGCGGGACCTGTACTGGGCGCAGCAGTACGCGAAGCTGAATCGGCTGACGATGATGGCGCTGTACACGGACGTGTTGCGGAAGGCTTTTCCGCTGATGCGGACGATGCCTCCGATCTCATGCCATCATAACTATCTGGCCGAAGAGACCCACTTCGACGAGCTGCTCTTCGTCACGCGCAAAGGGGCCATCGAGGCGGGCCTCGGCACCCTCGGCATCATCCCCGGTTCGATGGGCACGCGCTCGTACATCGTGCGGGGGTTGGGGAACGTTGCTTCGTTGAACTCGGCGTCGCACGGGGCGGGCCGTCGGATGAGCCGAGGCGAGGCACGGCGGCGGTTCAAAACCGAAGACCTCATCGCGCAGACCGCGGGGGTGGAGTGCCGGAAAGACGAGGGGGTGCTCGATGAGATTCCGGGGGCGTACAAGGACATCGACCAGGTGATGACGAACCAGAGCGACCTCGTG
>SCSV01000287.1 GCA_004297555.1 Salinibacterium sp. | reverse complement strand
AAACCCGACCGGCGAAATCCACGGCTGGAAAGCTATCCTGAACACACTCGCAATAACCTACGGCGACCGCCTAGGACTGAACTAGCCAAAGCCACTTACACAAAGAAACAGACAGACCCCCTTGAACTCTTGCGTTGCCGACGCCGCCTCAGCTTCGACTCGCATGTAGTCCCTAACGTGAGACATGACCCCCACCAAACAGCTCGTTGACGTCCGCCTCGGCATACCGGCTTGGCGAAGGTTGCTCAGCGGTGTCATTGCCAGATGCCAAGTCGCGTGCGAGGTAGTGCTGGTTCACTCGCGCGAGCACGTCCGACTGACGAAGACGCAGATATTGCTCTGTCGTTGCGAGGTGCACGTGGCCCAGAACGTGTTGGATGTCCGAGATTGAAAGTTTTGGATCCTCAGACATCCGCACGGCGGCGGTATGTCGAAAGTCGTGGAGAGTCCATTCGGTGCCAAGGAAGGCGTTCGCCCGACGCACTACTGCTCGAACGGACTCGTAGTTCATGGGGCGCGCCGGCCTGCGCCGCGTCCACCAAACAGGCCCTGTGGCCGCCCTAAGCGACACTGGAAGCGACTCTTGGTACAGACGGAACCACATGAACGCCTCCGGTGACGCGGGTACGCGTTGCAAGTCCATTGAGCCTTTCCTGCGAACCGTGATCGCTTGCTCCCCGATGCTTACCCTGTCGGCGGTGAGCGAAACAAGTTCTGACGGCCTCACCGCACTCGAAACGTAGAAGGCAATGATCGCGCGGTCCCGGTCGCATGTGAGCGAGGCAAAGAGGCGCTCATACTCTGAGTCCGGCAGGGACCTGGGGTTGCCCTTTGGTACCCGTTGACGGAAGTCCGCGCGTGGTCCATAGACGAGCGCCTCGTCGGGAGCACGTCGCGCGCCCGGCCGACTGGACATTGAGGTTTGTGCGGGTACCGGGTTGCGGAGGGGTCCGGTCAGGTTTTGGCGATGGAACTCGTAGAAGCCGCTCACCACAGACAAGTTGTGGTTGATCGTGTTGGGAGCGAATCCAGTCTGGGCGGAACTGACGGAAACACTCGTGCGCGCCGCACCAAGGGAGTTTCCTCTGTGCTCGCCTCTGGTTGCGCCTCGCATCCAGATCACGAAGTCCCGAACTTCGTCGCGACCAACACGATCCCATGGCGTGGAGCTCTGCCAGATGAATCGAAACCACCGAAGTAAGTCTCGAGCGTAGGACTCGACGCTGGACTGACTCATCCCACGCGCCCAGAAATCTCGGAGAAAGTCTTCGGTGCCCTCGACCGCCTGACCCTGCGCGTCGAGCAGAATCCAGAACGGCGGATTCGGTAACTCGATGACCCGTCCTTGATCTCGGCTGGTTGGGTGGGCTGTTGGATTCATAGCTCATGCTCGCAGATTCTGGGCGCTCATTCTTCGAGCGTTGGGGCAGTAGTCCGGTCAACATATCGCCACTTCGTCGGGGCGGAGCCGCATGGCAATTCAGAGATCACCGTGCCCTCCTCAACGATCTTGCCGAGCAGTGCGTCGTGACCGCTCGGATAGAAGCGGTCAACGCCTCCGGCGAGAAAAGCGATCGTCTGTCCGTGGCTCGCGAGGGCCGCGCGGTGCGCCATTCCGTCCACGCCGTAGGCAGCACCCGAAACGATCGCGTATCCCCGATCAACGAGACCGGCGGATGCCTCCATCGTCACGTGCTCGCCATAACCGGTGGCGGCCCGGGCTCCCACGAGCGCGATCGAGTGTTCGAGCACTGGGTAGGCATCCGCTGTTCCTCGTGTCCAGAGCGCGATCGCCGCGTGCGCATCGAGCGAGGCGAGTCCTTGTGGCCAGTACTCGTCGCTCGGCACCCGAAGTCGCGCCCCGACTCGTGCTGCCAGTCGTAGTGCGATGAGAGCGGAGCCAGAAGTCAAGCGCGGTTGCCAACGCTCAAAACCTTGCCGAAGCTCGTCTGCCGTGAGTGCATCGCCCGTTTCAGCGAGGAGGGCCTCGGCACTTCGTCGTTCGAGCACAGCGGCGAGCGCGCGCGGCGCGCCCATCGTTTCGATGAGGCGCCCTGCGACGCGGTCACCTGGTTCGGCGATTCCCGTCCATGCGGCCCGAGCGAACCGCTCCTCGATGGCATCCCGATCCAGGTCGTCGCTCGTGACTGCTCGAACAAGTTGCGCGACCTCCGCTTCTTTCAAACCGAACATGCTCAACTCGAGATCGCCCTTCGTAGATACAACGCGTGGCCAATGTGCGCGGCAGTCGGCCGCGCGCTCCCGTCAAGGTCGGCGACGGTCCAGGCCAGTCGCAGAATGCGGTCGTAACCGCGCATCGTGATGCCGCCGCGTTCGAGCGCGCGGTCGATCGCAGCAGTCACGGCAGCCGGCAGCCGGCCGTCCGGACCTCGTAACCAGGAGCCGGGCACGTGCGAATTGAGGCTCCAGGGAGTGCCGACGAGACGCGCGGCGGCAGCCGAACGAGCGGCGACGACCCGTTCTCGCGCTGCGGCCGTGGTCGTTCGCGGTGCGTCCGCGGATGCCCGCACTCCGGCCGAGGTTACCCGCTGCACGCGGAACTGGATGTCGATGCGATCGAGCAGAGGCCCCGACAACCGGCCGAGGTAACGCCGACGAGAATTCGGCACACACGTGCACGACGAATCCCGCGCGCCATATTGCCCGCAAGGGCAGGGGTTCGCTGCCATCACGAGCTGAAACCGACCGGGAAAGTGCGCGACCGCGTTGGCGCGGTGGATGCTGATCACGCCCGACTCCAGCGGCTGGCGCAGTGCGTCGAGCACGCTCGCGCTGAACTCCGGGGCCTCATCGAGGAATAGAACGCCGTGGGATGCCCGCGCCGCCGCTCCAGGACGAATCTGCCCACTTCCCCCTCCGACGAGCGCGGCCGCCGTCGCCGTGTGGTGGGGGTTCTCGAATGGTGGGCGAGTGGACAGGCTCCCACCGACGGGCAGGCCGGCGAGGGAGCGGATCGAGCTGACCTCAAGCGAGGCGTCCGCGTCGAGATCCGGCAGCAAGCCGGGCAGCCGGGCGGCGAGCATTGTCTTGCCTGCCCCGGGCGGCCCAAGAAAGAAGGCGTGGTGAGCACCGGCGGCGGCAACAATGAGGGCCTCCACCGCATCCGCGTTACCGATTACCTCGTCGAGGTCGAGGCTATGCTCCGAGAGCGAAGCAGGGGCGGCTCGAAGTAGAGGCTCGACCGGTTCCGGGCTGAACGCACCACCGTGCCAAATTGCCGCATCGCGCAAAGACGCAACTGCAACGACGCGGATGCCCGGAACAAGCCCCGCCTCATCGGCGTTGCCGGTGGGCACCATCACAGTCTCGAACCCGGCACGTGCGGCGGCAAGCACCGCGGGGAGGATTCCGTTGATCGGGCGGAGCCGCCCGTCAAGCCCGAGTTCACCGAGGTGCAGCACCCGATCGATCGACACGGTGTTGATCATCCCGGCAGCGCCCATGGCGGCGAGTGCGATTCCGAGGTCGAAACCGGATCCGTGCTTGGGTAGCGCTGCGGGCGAGAGGTTGATGGTGATCTTGCGGTTCGGCAGCGCGCATCCCGAATTCGTGGCGGCCGAGCGCACCCGGTCTTTCGCCTCGCCCAGCGCCGTATCGGGCAGGCCGATCAGCACGAAGGCGGGCAGGTTGCTCGAGATGTCCGCTTCGATTTCGACTACCGCCCCCTGCAGCCCGAGCAGCGAGATCGAATATGTGCGCCCGATTGACATCAGTACACCCGCACGAGGTGCTCGACCTCGGCCTCGCCATGCGCTGGGGAAATGACAGCGATCGCGTCGATGCGAATCTGATCATGATTCGCGGGGTGCGCCTCACACCAGGCGGCGGCAAGCCGACGAAGTCGCGCGAGCTTGGCGGCCGTGATGGCCTCGAGCGGATGCCCGAAGGCGAGACTCGACCTCGTCTTGACTTCGACGAAAACCATCTCCCCCGCGTCGGCCGCAACGATGTCGATCTCACCCTGCGGGCAGCGCCAATTGCGCTCGATGACGGTCATCCCCGCCGCGGTCAGGAATGCTGCCGCGATCGCTTCACCGCGACGGCCGAGGTCGTCTTTCGTTGCCATGCACCCAGGGTGCTGAGGGCCGTCGGCGCCCGGGGGCGCTCACTCGGACCGGTGGAGTGCTGGCGTTGTCTGGTGGGTCTTGAGGAGACGAGCTACTTGCTCGGCCACCAGCCGAGGTCGGTCACCTGGTCACCCGAATCGTTGTGGATGGCGCACTGCCAGTGCGGCAGGGGCAGCGGCGAAATCGACCACGAGACCGTGGTTCCCGCGCCTGCGCCGGCGAGGCACAGCTCGCGGGCGGTGGTCGCGCGGGTGAGCGGCGGAATGAAGATCGCCAACAGCACCAGCGTTACAAATGCGGTCACCCACCACGGCCAAGCCCAGCCAGAACCTTCATCAGCTTTCGCGCTTCGTCGCCCCACACCGGGAGCCTACAGGGATGCGAGCGCCCTCGGTCGGCGACTTGCCCCCGAGCGATATCGGCGCAGCGCGAGCCAGATCAGCGGCGCACCGACCGCGAGCGGGATCACCCAATAGAGAAAGTGCGGGAGTAGTTGCCAGAACGGCAGCTGGGGGCCGTTGTCCACGTAGAAGCCGGTGAACAGAACGATGAACGACCCGCCCATGCCGATCGCATGCCAGCGCACCCGTGACGGGTACCGGCTCGGCCGCGAGAACCAGCCGAGAGTCGCAAGCCCCGCCAGCAGCAGAGCCAAC